>JALYLZ010000025.1 GCA_030774015.1 Actinomycetota bacterium
GGACCGGCGCGCCCGGTCCCGGACGGCGGTGATCGCGAACCACGCGGAGGCCACGACCGCCAGCACCGTCAGCACGAGGGCGGGAAGGGAGCGCACCAGGGATCCGCTCGAGGGCTTCCCGACCTGCCCCACGGCGAACACTCCCAACGACGTGACGTCGCTGATGGTCTGGAGCTGGACCCCCGTGTCGGTGGTGGTGAGCGCCCGCCAGGAGGTCCCCCGCACGGATTGCAGCGTCCGGTGGCGGTACGTCCCCGCCGTGGCCGGATACGCGAGCTCGATCCGAGCCGGTCCGGCGAACCTCCCGACGGGGTTCCCGTCGGGGCGGTACACCGCCTGGAACCGGTAGGCGTTTCCGACGATCGTCATGCCCCGGGGCGGGGAATCGAAGGAGGCCGGGTCGAACGGGATGATGGTCAGCCGGACGCTGCGCTGACCGCTGGCCGACGCGATGGCTCCCTTCTCCAGGATCAGCGTGGCCTGGAGGTCCGGGGTGCTGAACACGCCGGCCGCGGAGCCGTCCGCCGCCAGGTCGACGGAGAACGAGCCGGCCGCCGGGGGTTGGTTCCCGGCGGCGAGGGCAGGCGGGGGGCTCACCCACCGGTACGGGGGTGGGGGCCCGAAACCGTCCAGCAGCGGACGACCGGCCACCAGGCCCAGCCACCCGGCCGCCCCGGTCGCCAGCACGTAGGCGGCGGCCAGCGCCGCCCCGGCCATCGCGGCGCGATGCCGAGCCTTCACGTGCCAAGGGGGATAGCCTGGATCGACGACCGGGCGAACCGGGGCGGCCAGACCACCACGCGATGGTCGACGCCGGTCCACTCCCAGATCACGCTGGACGCGTTCAGGTTGGTCCCGGCCTGGCGCGATCCCGGCGCCCCGAACGCCAGCCCGCTGCCGTTCGGAAGCTCCCCGATTCCCAGGTGCATCCCGCGGGCGGCGGCAGCCACCGCGTCCGGCGTCATCGCGGAGGCGCGGGGCATGACCCAGTGGAACAGTGCCCACGCCGCGGCGAAGCCGGCCAGCGCCGGCGCCTCCATCTCCTCGCCGAAGCGGTCCTCGTACATCCGGGCGGCCTGCCGGAGCACGTCCCGGGCCTCGCCGCTCAGTCCCGCCTGATCGAGGTACTCGGCGTCGGGCTTGTCGGAAGCGAACACGCCCACCGCCTGGGGTCCCAGGGCCGCCCCGAACGCCGGCATGCAGTAGCTCGACGAGCTGCCGATGTTCGCCACCAGCGGCACGTGCTGGGACACGATGGCCTTGCGGATGGCCACGCCGTCCTGGAGATATGCCGCCACGAACAGCACGTCCGGGCGAGCCGCGGCGATCCGCCGAACCAGCGACGAGGCGTCCAGCGTCTGCGCGTCGTACGGGAACAGGCCCGCGTCGTGCAGCCCGAGCCTCTCGATCTCCGCCACCGCCCCGCCGGACACCGCCCGGCCGTAGGGGTCGTCCACCCCGGTCACGGCGAATCGGAGCGAGCCGGGGTCCTTGTCCAGCATCGGGGCCAGGCGCCGGGCCACGAAGGCCACCGCCGATCGCCCCAGCTGGCGGCCGGAGGGAGCCACCCGGAACACCAGCCGTCCGGCCCCGACCCTGGTCATCTCCCCCACCGCGCCGGTCTCCCAGAACAGCATGCCGTTGCGGGCAGCCATGGCCTCGGCGGGACGGGAGATGGTGCTGCCGTAGCTGCCGATCACGACCTGGACGCCGTCACGCTTCAGCGAGGAGATCGCCGACGGCACGGCGTCCGAGCCGGGCACGTCGATCGCGCGGAGCTCGATCTGGCGCCCGTCCACGCCGCCGTCGGCGTTCACCAGGTCGACCGCGATCTGCGCGCCCCGGTACTCCTGGAGGCCGCCCGGTCCCTGGGACCCGGACAGCGGATAGACGGCGCCGACGACGACCCGGTCCTGTCCCCGGGAGCACGCGGAGGCGACCAGAGCCAAGACGAGGACGAGGACCAGGCCCCCGGACACCGCCCTGGCACCTCGCCGCGCGCGCCTCATGCCTTCACCTCGAAGGCCACCTGCTCGAACACGCGAGGATCGAACGGCAGGTGGTCGCTGGCCACGAACTCGACCCGCAGCACGTGGCTCCCCGGCTTCACGTTCGCGATGGTGTTGTCGAGCTGGTAGTTCATCGAGATGACCTTGTCGTCCAGATAGAGGTGGACGTGTCCGGTGGTGGGCGTGATGTGCGTCGTGGTGGCCTGCACGATCTTCGCGTTCTCGAGCTTCAGGCGCACGTGGACGACCGAGCCCTTGACGACCTCGCCGTTGGTCGGCGACAGGATGGTCAGCTTGGCCGGGCTGCTGGGGCGGGCCGCCGGCGTGGTGCCGCCGGCCGCTGCCTTGCCCCCGGAGCACCCCGCCAGCACGAGCGCCGCCACCACGAGCAGGGTGAGCAGGATGGTTCGATGCCTCCTCACATCTCGTTCCTTTCCACTCACGTTCCGATTGTCTGCCTGAAATATCCGGAGACCGGGTTACCGGCGGACGGGTTGGCCTGGATCAGGAAGGTCCACGTCCCCGACGTCAGCTCGAGGTTGGCGGCGAAGTGTCCCCGGTCGAACCGGATGAGCTTCAGGTCGAGTGGCCGGCCGGACGGGTCGAGCGCGGTGGCGGTGGCGCTCCCGATGGGGAGCTCGCTGCCCGAGGCCCGGAAGAACGTGAAGTGCACCACGTCCGGCCCCGGCGCCCCCGGATCGATGTAGGTCTGGAGCGAGTCACCCTGCGGAAGCGTGATGGTGTACAGAGTGGGTTGCCCTTTCTCCTCAGCCACCGAGACCGTCTGCGGGGGAAGCTTCGGTTGGAGCTTCAGGGGGACCTCCGTGGCGGTGGTGGCCCGCTGGACCACGACCGAGGCGTCCCACGTGCCGAACTGCGAGATCACGGTGCCCCGGCCCGTCCACAGTCCGTCCGCGGCCCGCTCGAGCGCGAGGGTGGGCGTTCCCAGGTCGGGCCGTCCCGGCATGCTGAACCGCAGCTGAACGCCGCGCGCGTCGACCGGCCGGCCGGTGTCGTAGTCCGTCACCCTGGCCTGGAACGTGTTCGGCCCCACCGTCCCGGGCGTCACCGTGAGCCGGACCTTCACGGTGGTGGCGAAGTCGTTCCCGGTCACCACCAGCGGCTGAGCGGCCTGGTTCGTGCCGGGACCTTGGAGGTTCACCTGGTTGGCGGGCGGGAGGCTCGACAGGACGGCCGCCGCCGCCAGCACCCCCGCCGCCAAGAACAGCTCGCCTCCCGCGGTGCGCCGGAGGGCCCCCACCCGGCGGGTGCCCGCGGTGACCTGCGGCACGTTCACGTAGCGGTTCCTGGCCGCCAGCACCAGCAGCACCACGAACAGGGCCACCTTGATCAGCAGGGCGACGCCGAAGCCAGTATCGACGAGCCCGTGCACGACGCGGGTGGTGCCGACCTCGCTGATGGCCCGCTGGACGCCCGTCACCGCGATCACCACGACCGCCACCAGGGCCATCTGTGAGAACCGCCGGATGGCCGTGGCCCGCTCGGGACCCTCGACCTTCCTGGTGGCGAGGACCAGCCAGGCCAGTCCGCCCACCCACAGGCCCACCGCCAACAGATGGATCCACTGGACCCCGACGTCGAACCAGGACAGAGACCCCGAGGACGACGCGTGGCTGTCCATGGCGTGCAGCAGCATCGTGACGGCGGCAACCGCCGCCATCACCGCGAGCGTGGCCCGGCTCCGCTGCCACATCACCATTCCCACCGCTCCGCCCAGGCCGACCAGCCCCACCGCCTGGAGGATCAGCTTGGTCCCGGACGAGGAGTTCAGGAGGGCCCCGATGGAAACGCCGATCTGCGACGCCTCGGACTGCGTCATGACCGCCAGGCCGACCGCGGCCACCACCCATGACCCGGCCAGCAGGATCCGGCGGGGCGGGGGGCCGACGCCGGACGCGAGGATGCCCACGATCCCGGCGGACAGGAGCAGGGCCAGGCCCCAGTAGAGGAGCCATCGGCCGGTCACCGCCACGGGCGAGAGCGGCGGGGATGACGACACCGATGGCTGGCCGGTCGTGGCGGTGGGCGCCTCGCCGATTCCGAACGAGAACGACCCCGCCGTGACGTGCCCGTCCGATTTCGACAGGGCCCGCCAGCTCACGGTGTAGACGCCGTCGGGCAGGTCCTTCGGCACGGACACCACCCACTGGAGCTCGTTGTCCGCCACGGGGCGCGCCGCCGAGGATTCCACGGGCTGCCCCTGCTCGTTCAGCACGTGGATGAACGAGAGCTTCGGATCCGGCGGTTCGGTGAACGTGACGGTCACCTGGCCCGGGGAGGAGGACAGGATGGCGCCGTTCGCCGGGTCGGAGCTCCGAACGAGCGCGTGGGCCCCGGCCGCCGAGGCGGTGGCGACGACCACCGCCCCCGCGACCAGCAGGACGATCAGGGCCCGGCGACGCATCTCGTGCTCAACCCTCCCCTGCCCGCGGAATCGGCCGCCGGGACCGGAGCAGCGCGGCCACGGCGATGAGCACGCCCACCATGCCCACCGCGATGCCGGCGATCCCGAACGTCTTCCCCGAGTCCCCCGCCGACTTCGCGGCGTCGACCTCGGCGGTCAGCGTGCCCACCTCCCGGACCACGGTGTCCACACGAGGACCGAGCCGTCCCACCAGCTTCGAGACCTCGGTCAGGGTGGGCAGCTTCGTGGGGAACTCCACACCACGGGGGTCGGTCGCCTCGTCGAACGTGGTCGGCCCGGAGGTGAAGCTCTGGTCGATGCTCTGGGTCCCGATGGAGCCGAAGAAGTGAAACGTGTAGGGGCCGGGCGCCGTGGGGAAGAACCACCCCCGGTAGTCCCCGGGCGTCCCCAGGCCCGTGTCCGGGTCGAAGGTCGGCTCCAGGGGCAGCTGGATATTCTGGCTCTGGTACGTGACCTCCAGCTTCAGGGAATCGGTGAGGTTCGTTACCGGCTTCCCGTTCGCCTGCTCCAGGATCAGCTGCACGCTGTTCTGCTGCCCGACATAGACGGGCTCCGCCCCGAAGCCGACGGTCAGGATGTAGTTGCCCACCCTCTTCACGACGTGGGCCGACGCGGGCCCCGCCGAGAGGATGGTGAACGTCGTCGCGCCCAGCAGCGCGATCGCTGACAGCGCGGCCAGTCTCTTCACCTGCTACCTCCCGTTCGTCTCGGTGGACCCCTTCATGCCCGGGCGCTCGGCGTTCCGAGCGCGCATGTGGCCGGAGAAGGGGAACGAGTCGGTTACCGAGGAGGAGGTCCGCGCACGCCACCCGCGCCGGCGAGGGCCGGCACGAGCCGCACGGCGGCGGAGGCGGGTCGGGGCGCGGTGGCTCGGGCGCGGGGCGGCGGGTCCGGGCGGAGCGCTTCCACCAGGGACGCGGCGGCCCGTCCGAACCACAGCAGGAACAAAGCCCCGGCGCAGGCCACCACGACCTGCGCGGCCAGGCCCAGGAAGAAGACCTGGTGGTCCAGCATGTGCGCCAGCGGGGCGCCGGTCACCAGGCGTTCCACCACTTCCATGCCGGTGAACGCGGCGACCTGCACGGCCGCCAGGCGCCGGGATACCGTCGCGAAGCCCTCGGCCGCCGGCTGGGACCGATCGCGCGCGACGCGGCCCACCACGACGGCCAGCCCGGCCACGGCCAGGACGACCGCGAGCCGGACCGCTTTCAGCCAGTAGGAGTGGCCGGCCTCCTCGAGCGCCTGCTGCCGGAGCGCGGCTGCCGGGAAGGCGACCGTGTACGCCAGCCAGTGGCCCAGCAGGACCCCCACCGCCGCCGTGCCGGCGAGGGGAAGACCCCGGAGCGCGGAGCGTCTTCGCACCGGCTCAGGATACAGCGGGGTACCGACAAGAACCGGGGCCACCCGCTACGAACCGTCCGCCCGGCCGGCTGGGCGGCTTGGGGCCTGGCCCGCCGCGCAGTCGTCACAGGTCCCGAAGATCTCCACGGTGTGCGAGACGTCGTGGAAGCGCGCCGCGCGGGCCACCGCCTCCGCCCATCGCTCGACCTCCGGCCCCTCGAACTCGACGGTCTTGCCGCAGCTCCGGCAGATCAGGTGGTGGTGATGCGACTCGGCGGCGCACCGCCGGTACACGGTCTGGCCGCTGGCCGTGCGGAGCACGTCCACGGCCCCTCGGTCGGCCAGGAGCGCCAGGTGCCGGTACACGGTGGTCAGGCCGACCCGGCGCCCCCGCCGGCGAAGCTCGGCGTGGATCTCCTGAGGGGCCCGGAACTCGGCGACGTCGTTCAGGACCTCGTTGATGGCGTCGCCCTGCCTGGTGGCGTGGCGGACTCGCCCCGGTTCCATCGAGCTCATGCGCGCGTCCCCCCGGCCTCGTCCCCGCCGCCCGCGATGGGAGCGATGTCCGAGGGCAGGCGACCCGGGACCTGCCCTTCCAGACGAGCCGTCACCGGCCGGGCCCGGCTCGCGCTCCGCCCTCGACCCCGCCCCAGAGCCCGGGCCACCACGTACACCGCGAAGCTGATCGCGCTGATGAAGAAGCTGGTGGGCCACGGCTTCACCAGCGAGAGCAGGATGCCGCCCTCCGTCGCACCGAACGCGATGGCGATGCTCAGGGCCACCGACAGCAGCGGGCGGGCCGTCAAGCGGGTGGCCGCCGCCGCCGGGGTGATCACCAGCGTGAGCACCAGCAGCACGCCCACCACCTGGATGGCCTCCGCGGTGGTGAGGGCCACCAGGAGCAGCAGGAGGATGGAGATGAGGCGCAGGGACACGCCCCGGGCCTCGGCGGCCTCCGGGTCCACGCTCGCGAACAGCAGGGGGCGGTAGGCGAAGGCCAGCACGGCCAGGACCAGCACCGCGATGCCGCCCAGGGCCGCCACCTGGGCGTCGTTCACCCCCACGATGCTGCCGAACAGCAGGTTCGTGGCCGCCGTGGCGTATCCGCGGTACAGCGAGATGAGCAGGACGCCGACCCCGAGCCCGAACGCCAGGAACGACCCGATGGCCGCGTCGCGCTCCCGGCCCCGGACCGTCAGCACGCCCAGCACCGCGCCAACCGTGAGCGATCCCACGAACAACCCCGCGACCGGGGACACACCCAGCACCAGCGCGCCGGCCGCTCCGGTGAACCCGAGCTCGGACACCGCGTGGACGGCGAAGCTCATGCCCCGGATGACCACGAATACGCCGATCGCCCCGGCCAGCAGCGACACCACCGCTCCCGCCAGCAGCGCCGTGTGCACGAAGTGTTGGCCCAGCAGGCTGGTGAAGCTCACGAGTCGTCCCCGTCGTGCCGGTGGGCGTGCTGGTGCGCGTGGCCCGGTTCCCCCAGCGCCGTGTCGGGCTCGTCGGGAGCTCCCACCACGATGACCCGGCCCCTGATGCGGAGCACGTCGACGTTCGTTTCGTACAGCCGGGACAGCGTCTCGCTGGTCAGCACCTCGTCGGGCGAGCCCACCGCCCACGACCCCGGCGCCAGGTACAGCACCCGGTCCACCACCGGAAGGATCGGGTTGATCTCGTGGGTCACGAACAGCACCGTCGTCCCGTGCCGGCGCCGCCGGCCATCCAGCAGGTCGACCACCACCCGCTGATAGCTGAGGTCCAGGGACAGCAGCGGCTCGTCGCACAGCAGCAGGGCGGGATCCGAGACCAGCGCCTGGGCCACCCGGAGGCGCTGCTGCTCGCCCCCGGACAGCAGGCCGACCGGCGCGTCGGCGTACGCCTCGGCCTCCACCGCGGCGATGGCCGCGTCGACCAGGTCGCCGTGGCCGGTGGCGGGGCGCGCCAATCCCCACCGGTGCCCATCCAGTCCAAGGTGGACCAGGTCGCGCCCACGCAACGGGAGCGCCGGGTCGAACGCGCGCTGCTGGGGAACGTACCCGACCAGGGGGCTCCCCCGGCGGGGGGGCCGCCCCAGCACCCGCACCATCCCCGCGCTGAGCTCGGACAGTCCCAGCAGGATCCGCAGCAGCGAGGTCTTCCCCACCCCGTTCGGCCCCAGCACGGCCACGAACTCCCCCCGCCGGACCTGGAGGTCGAGGTGCTCCCACAGCGAGCGGTGGCCGTACCGGAGGGAGGCTCCCTCCAGCTCCACCACGGCCGTGTCCCCGGAGCTGCTCATCCGCCCAAGGCCCTGCCCAGCGCCCGGACCTGCCCGAGCTGCCACTGCTGGAACGACAGGCCCGACGGCAACGTCTCCGTGACGGGAACGACCGGGATCCCGTTCTCCCCCGCCAGCTGCCGCATCCGGTTCGTGATCGGCGAGGTGGCCTGGCTGTTGTACAGGAGCACCCGGACCTGACGTCCCCGCATCAGCGCCTCCATGGCCGCCACGGCCTGGGGCGACGGGTCGTTCCCTTCCTCGATGGCCCTGGCGAAGTCCGGCGGCGTCCGCACCACCAGTCCGGCCGCCTGGAGCAGGTACCCGGGAACGGGCTCTGTGTACGCCACCGGCGTCCCGGCGCTCCCCGAGCGCAGGTCGTCGACCGCGGTTCGCAGCGGCCCGAGCGACCGGTCGAACCGGGCCAGGCGATCCTGGAAGGTGCTCCGGTGCGCGGGATCGGCCGCGCCGAGCGCGTCGGCGATGGCCTTCGCCATATCCGGGGCCCGCGGGACGTCGTACCAGATGTGCGGGTTCGCGCCGGGGCCGCTGATGTGGAGCACGTCGGCGATCGTGACCACCCTCCGGTCCGGGTTGGGCGAGGCCGACAGGAGCCGGTCCATGAACGCGTCGTACCCCAGGCCGTTCACGATCACCACCCGCGCGTCCGCTACCGCCGCGGCGTTGGCGGTCCCCGGCTCGAACAGGTGGGGATCCGCGTTCGGATCCGACAGGATGGAGGTCACGCTCACGTGGGGGCCGCCCAGCTGCTCGGCGATGTCGCCGTAGAAGTTCTCCGCGGCCACCACGGAGATCCGGTCACCCGCGGCCGACGATCCCCCGCACGAGGCGAGGCAGCCCGCCACCAGCAGTACGCCGGCGAGGACGATGAACCGGAACACACCTCTGGGCTTCCTTCTCCGTCGCACTCTTCCGAAATGAAAACCGATTTCAATTTCAACGTCAACTTCGGCGTGGTCGATGACGGGATGGCGCTCGGAAGCAAGTTCCGGGATCCAGGTGGGACCGGTCCGTCGACCTGCGAGATCAGGATCGGGGGACTAGCGGGGTGGGCAGACCACCCGGAGGTAGGGGTAGGGGTCGATCGAGCCGTTCAGCTCGGACTGTCCGTAGGCCGAGCGCCACAGACCCGAGGGCATCGAGTTGGGGTGCCACTCGAAGTGGTCGTGGGTGGGCCCGCCGGTGGCGTCGCCCGTGTTGCCGACGAACCCCACCACGGTCCCGGCCTTCACCGGCCCGAGCTGCCCGAACGCCACGAGGTGCGCGTTGTAGACGTACCCCTGGGCTCCGTAGACCGAGACCGCGTTCCCGCCCACGGTATTGGTCGAGTTGACCGCATTCCCGTCGAACGGCGCCACGATGGGGGTCCCGAGGGCGGACAGCAGGTCGTTACCCATGTGCAGGTGGTATCCGCCGCAGCTGGCGTCGCCGCTGGTGCACCGGGGCGCCCCGAAGTCGTCCGAGTACGCGTAGGTGCCCATCACGGGGCAGATCAGGAAGGGAAACCCGGCCGGCAGCACCCTCTGGTTACGCAGGGCGAAGGTTCTGCCGATACGGGAGAGTGATGACCCCGAATCCTTGCCCGAGCCCTTCCCCCGATGGCCGGCCCCCTGTTTCGTCGACCCCTTGGCCGAACCCTTCCCGTGGGCAGCCTTCTGGACGACGCGGGCGTCTCCCCGGATCGCTCCCGGCCCCGATGGGTCCGGTATGTCCCCACCGGGGCCCTGCCGGGCCACGGTCTGGGTGGGAAGCGCCGCCTGGGCGTGCACGCCGACGTACTGGCCGCATCCCGCGGCCACCAGGGCAACGATCGAGAGAAGGACGAACCGCTTCATGGGCCCCCCGTGCCTCTCGGTATCCCCGGAGCGCGGGGCCCGCAAACAGTTCCAGAAGCTTGACTTCGTCCGTTTGCCCAGGTAGGAAGGCTCGCTTGGCATGATGGATGACCGGGGACATTCGCCACGGCGCCCTCGCCCGCGCTTCCGCCTGCGCCTTCAGCGATTGGGAGGCGCCGCCGCCGCATTCCTGCTGTTCGCCGGGGCGTTCGCCCCCGGCGCCCATGCCGGCGTCAAGTCCACCAAGTCCCAGATCCAGCAGGAGAAGGCCCGGCTCGGTGTCCTGGAGAACCAGATCGCGGCGGAGCGGGACCAGCTGGACAAACAGCGGGCGCTGCTCCAATCGCTCCAGGGCTCGCTGAACGACCTGGCCGCACAGATCGACCGCGTCCAGACCCGCTACAGCGAGATCGAGGGCCAGGTCATGGAGACGCGGGCCGACCTGGCCCGGACCCAGGCCCGGTACGAGCGGCTCCGGGGCCGCCTGGACGATCGGGCCCGATACGCCTACGAGACCGGCCCCGCCGGCGACCTGGCCTTCTTCCTGAGCTCGGAGTCGCTGACCTCGCTCTCCGACCGGGTCGAGTTCATGAACGAGCTGTCGCGCAACGACGCCGACCTGGCCAACTCGGTCCAGAACCAGTCCAACACCCTGGTGACCAAGCGGCAGGGCCTGGAAGGGCTGCTGGCCCAGCAGGCGGCCAGCCTGAACGAGTACCAGCAGGTCCAGACGGCGCTCGACGCGAAGTTTGCCGAGCAGCAGCACCTGTACGACCAGCAGCAAGCCCTGGTCGACGACCTCAACAGCAAGGCCGCCGAGGTGAACAGCCTGCTCGGCAAGCTCCAGCACAAGCTGAAGCAGGAGCAAGTGGCCGCGGCACGAGCCGCCGCGGCGGCGGCCGGGGTGCTGCTCATCAACGGAAAGGGGCCGTTCCAGCGCTGCCCCGTATATGGTCCGCACGCCTACAGCGACAGCTTCGGGGCGCCCCGATACGCCGGCGGCTACCACCCCCACGCCGGGAACGACATCATGGCTCCCCGGGGAACGCCGATCGTGGCACCGTTCCCGGGCAACGCGTACGAGGACCCCAACGGACTGGGCGGCAACGCCTTCATCCTCCGGGGCAGCCAGGGCTACGTGTACGGCGCACACCTGGACAGCTACGGGACGATGGGCAACGTCTCCACCGGAACCGTCCTCGGCTACGTCGGCGACTCCGGCGACGCCCAGGGCGGGCCCACCCACCTCCATTTCGAGTGGCACCCCAACGCGATCCCGTCCAACCCGTACCGCTCGGTGTACGGCTACACCGTCATCGGGTCCGCCGTCGACCCGTACCCGTACCTGAACCTGGTCTGCTGAGCCTGCGGCGCCGGCTCGCCCCGGTCTACTCGGGGGAGACCAGCTGGGAGAGCATCTGGGCGGGGAACGCCGCCGCCATGACGTCGTCCGTGCGGTCCGAGGCGGGCACGTCCGACGGCCTGGCCGACACCTGCTCCTTGTCCAGGGCCAGCATGAACGCCGCCACCTGCTCCATGTCCAGCCCCAGACCCTTCAGCTTGGCCTGGTCCAGGTAGGTCCACCCCGGCCGGATCTTCTGGGCCAGCGGCGACTTCGTGGACGCGTGGAAATGAGACTCCAGCGAGGCGTCCACCGAGTTCACCTTGATGGGGGTGGCGCCGCTCACCGTGGTGGCGGCGCTGTGGCCGTGGTCGGCGGTGACCAGCAGCACCCACTTCCCCTCCCCCACCTGCCGGTTCAGGAAGTCGATCAGCACGGGGAGGTTGGCGTCCTGGATCCGGACGCTGTCGCGTTCCTCCAGGCTGGACGCCGTGAACAGGTGCCCGATCTCGTCGATCAGCTTGTAGTTGATGAAGAACAGGTCCGGCGCGTCGTGGTGGCCGAACCCCTCCCGGATGATGACCTCCTCGATGGCGCGCTGCTGGAACGGGACCCGGGCCGGGGTGTTGAACCCGAAGTTCAGGGAGCTGATGTCGTGGCCCTGCCACTTCCCGTCCTTCACCCCGTCGGCCTTCTCGGCCACCGGGAAGTACGTGGAGATGGGCGGGAGGTCGTTCACGTAGTCCGGGAACCGGTAGTACGGGGCGGTCTGGTTGCCCAGGCCCCAGGCGATGCCCTCGGCCCCCTCGCCGCCGCCCTTCTCGCGCAGCACGACCACCGGCTGCACGTTCGGATCGGCCTGCGAGCCGTGGCCCAGCATCGCCACATGCCACGACAGCGTGGCGAACAGGCCCGTGGCGGCCCTGCTCCCCATGGCCGCCGCGTACTGGTCGGCGAAGGTCGGCGTGAGCAGGCCCGACGGTCCCCGGGACCACGGGTCGGCCAGGCTTCCGTCCGGCCACCGCACGAAGTTGTCGAGGATCCCGTGGCGGCGCGGGAACGCACCCGTGCCGATCGTGGCGTGGATGGGCGCCGTGCTGGAGGGGCTCGAGCCGATCGTGGCGTTCCCGTACCAGGTGCTCTTCGGCAGCAGCGCCTTGAGCTGGGGCCAGGAGTCCGGCCACAGGTTCAGGACGTAGTTCCCACCGGCGTCCCACACCAGGACCACGACGAGCTGCGGCTGCGGCGCGCTCGGGTCGATGACCTCGTCCATTGCGTGACCGTCGGGGGCCTGGAAGCCGGTGAACCCCACCAGCTTCGCCAGCGTGGACGCCACGTCGGCGGAGGTGACGGGGCGGTCGATCTTCCCCCGAGCGGGGACGATCCCGGGGCCGTACCACAGCACGGGCACGTCCTGGGTGTAGGGCCAGGGCGTGGTGTGGCTGATCCCGCCGTCGAAGTAGTTGAACCCGATGGGGACGGTGATGACCTCGCCGGCCCGGTCGGCCATGTATCCCTGATGAAGCCGCAGCAGGACCTCCTGGGGAAGCGACCGCGCCGCCCGAAGCTGCTGCTGGAGCAGGGCGCTGACCTGCTGCGGGGGGATGGTTGGCCTGGAAGTGGTGCCCACCCTGCCGCCGGTGCACGCGGCCAGCAGCGCCGCCAGCCCCGATGCCGCCGCGCCGCCCAGGAACGCCCGTCGGGACACCGGTGATCGGGTCGCGGCCTCCCAGAACCGTTCCTGGTCACTGTCCGCTCGTCCCCCGTGCATGCACCGATGGTACTGCGGCGGCCAGGGTTGACCAATGGGGCACTTGGTAGGAAAGTGCTCGAACTCACAGCCTCGAGCCGGCGGCGCCTTGCCTCGCCGGGGCTCGCCGTCACGGTGGGGGAAGGTCCAGTGAACGGAACGCAAGCTCACGAACACCCGGGCATCAGCCGGAGGTCGTTCCTGGCGGGTGCGGCCTCGGTTCCCCTGTCCATGCTGCTGGCGAACCGCCTGCCCGCCCTGGCCGGAGCGGCCGCCCCGGGCATCACCGGGACCCAGGCCGCCTGCGCCCTGCCCCAGGACGTCCTGACCCGCATCCAGCGGGGGTACCGGGCGGACCGGTGCGGCCAGCTCATGATCGTTCCCCGCGGCTTCAACTACGTGAGCGGCGGGATCAGCCACTCCACGCCGTGGGGCTACACGCAGGACATACCCGTGCTGTGGTACGGGCCCGGCGTCATCAGGGCCCAGGGCAAGGTGAACCGCTTCGTGACCTCGGCCGACATCGCCCCCACCGTGGCCAAGCTGGCGGGGTTCACGGACTTCAAGGCCCCCGACGGGACCGTCATGGACGAGGCCATCGTGCCGGGGGCCGCGCCGAAGCTGGTGGTCGTTCTGGTGTGGGACGCCGGCGGGCGCTACGTCCTGAACCTGTGGCCGCGCATGTGGCCCAACCTCAAGGGCCTCATCCCGAAGGGGACCTGGTACGAGAACGCATCGGTGGGTTCGAATCCCTCGAACACCGCCCCCATCCACGCCACCATCGGGACGGGAGCGTTCCCGCGGACACACGGGGTCGTCGACAACATCATCCGGTTCTCCGACGGGAAGCTGGCCGACCCATGGTCCCGCGGCCCGGGGGCCATGCTCGTCGACACCCTGGCCGAGCAGTACCAGGCGGCCATGGGGAACAAGGCCGAGGTGGGGATGTGCGGAACGCTGAACTGGCATCTCGGCATGCTCGGCCACGGCACCCAGAACGGAGGTCCGCGCACGCTGGCCGTCCTGAAGGACAAGTCGGAGGACTCCGCGACCTCGCACCATCGGTGGGGCATGCCCCAGGACCTGGCGGACTTCTATCGCTTCCCGGGATACGTGAACGACCTGCCGCCGCTGCTGCACTACTTCGACGTGGCGGACCGCTCCGACGGCAAGACGGACGGGAGGTGGCGGGGCCACGACATCGCCGCCCAGCAGGGCGGGTTCCACACGCCGGCGCGGATCCCCTTCCAGACCGCGGCGATCCAGAAGGTCGTCACCCAGGAGGGGTTCGGGCACCACGACAAGCCGGACCTGCTGTTCCTGAACTACAAGATCATCGATGAGATCGGCCACCTGTACAGCGCGTCGAGCGGCGAGATGCACGACACCATCGGCGTGCAGGACGCGTATCTGGCCTCGTTCATCGCCTTCCTGAACGAGCAGGTCGGGTCGGGGAAGTGGGCGCTGCTGGTTACGGCCGACCACGGGCACACGGCCGCGCCGTCGGTGAGCGGCGGAATCCCCATCCGGGAGTCCGGGCTGCACTCGGGGCTGATCTCACGCTTCGACAACGACGGCGACGGCGTGGTGGCGTTCCCGAAGCTCCGCCCCATCTGGCTGAACGTCAACCAGCAAGAGATCCAGGCCAACGGCCACACGCTGGAGAACGTGTCCGACTACGTCAGCGGCTACAAGCAGGGCGGCCAGAAGGTCTTCGAAGCGGCCTTCGCCTCGTCGATCCTGTCCCACCTCGCCTGCGGCTGAGCGCAGCGCGTTTCAGAACCGTGGGGTCTCGGTGTACTCGCCGAACACCTGGCGGAGCGCGTCCACGATCTCGCCTTCGGTGCAGTAGGCCCTGGCGCAGTCCACCAGCAGCGGGATCAGGTTGTCGTCGCTCGCCGCCCCGGACTTCAGCCGCGCCAGCGCTTCGGTCGCGGCCTCGCCGTCCCGTCCTTCCCGGGTCCGTCTGACCGTGGCGATCTGGCGCCCTTCGGTCTCCGGGCCGATGATCAGCGTGTCGATGGGCTCGTCGTTCGGGTCGACGAACTCGTTCACCCCGACCTTCACCATCCGGCCCTTCTCGTACAGGGATTGCTCCCGGAACGCGGCGTCGGCGATCTCGCCCTGGAAGTAGCCCCGCTCGATGCCCACCAGCATCCCTTCCAGCATCGACCCCCTGCCCATCTGGTCGATCTTCGCGAAGTACTCCTCCGCCAGCTCCTCCATCCGGTCGGTCAGCGCCTCCACGAGGTAGGAGCCGCCCAGCGGATCGATCACGTTCGCCACGCCCGTCTCGTGGGCGATGATCTGCTGCGTCCGAAGGGCGATCTGGGCCGCCTTCTCCGTGGGCAGCGCGAGCACCTCGTCGAGCGCGTTCGTGTGCAGCGACTGCGTGCCGCCCAGGACCGCCGCCAGCGCCTCGATGGCCGTTCGCACGATGTTGTTCTCCGGCTGCTGCGCGGTCAGCGAGACGCCGGCGGTCTGCGTGTGGAACCGCAGCCGCAGCGACTCGTCCTGTTGAGCGCCGTACCGCTCCCGGAGCCACCGGGCCCAGATCCGCCGGGCCGCCCGGTACTTCGCGATCTCCTCGAAGAAGTCCATGTGCGCGTTGAAGAAGAACGACAGGCCCTGCGAGAACCGGTCGACGTCGAGGCCCCGGTCCCGGCCCAGCTCGACGTAGGAGAACCCGTCGGCCAGCGTGAACGCGAGCTCCTGCGCGGCCGTCGAGCCGGCCTCGCGGATGTGGTACCCGCTCACGGAGATGGGGTGGAACTTCGGCACCTCGTTCGCGCAGAACTCGATGAGGTCGCCGATCAGGCGGAGGTGCGGCCGGGGCGGGAAGATCCACTCCTTCTGCGCGATGTACTCCTTCAGGATGTCCGTCTGGAGGGTGCCGTCGAGGGTCTTCCAGGGGACGCCCTGTTTCTCCGCGGCGGCCAGGAAGAACGCGAACAGGATGGTGGCCGGCCCGGAGATGGTCATCGACGTGGTGGTCTCGCCGAGCGGGATGCCGTCGAACAGCGCCTCGAAATCGGCCAGGGAGTCGGTGGCCACGCCGCACCGCCCCACCTCGCCCTCGCTGCGAGGGTCGTCGGAGTCGCGGCCCATCAGGGTGGGCATGTCGAACGCGACGGAGAGGCCACCCTGCCCCTGGGCCAGGAGGAACTTGTAGCGGCGGTTGGTCTCCTCCGGCGTGCCGAACCCGGCGAACTGCCGCATGGTCCACAGCCGGCCCCGGTACATGGAGGGGTACACGCCTCGGGTGAACGGGTACTGCCCCGGGTAGCCGAGGTCGCGTTCGTAGTCGAGGTCCTTGACGTCCGCCGGGGTGTACAGCGGCTGCAGCGGCTCACCCGACAGCGTCTCGAAGTCCGCGTCCCGCTCCGGGGCGGCGTGATACACCTCCCGCCACCGCTCCTGCTCGCGTTCGAACTCGGCGTCCGTCATCGTCTCGCTCCCCGTCTCGTTAGGAAGCCTCTGTCCAGACCAAGAGTAGCGTGGGGAGGGAGTGGCGCGGATGCCCGCGTCAGTGGCCGGCCGTCCCCTCGTAGGTGACGCCGCATCCGCCGCCGATGTTGTACAGGAACGTCCCCTGGACGATGGTTCCGCTGCTGCGCTGGATGAAGGTCCCGTCGATCGACCAGTGGAGATCCGGAGCGTCCGCCCGGAAGCCGGGACCGCCGCTGAGCGGCAGATTGCTGAAGGTCTTCCCGGGGATGTCCCCGTTCGATGCGACGGTCAGCGTGATCTCCGTTGCGCTCGCCCCGGAGCTCACCGTCAGGGACGGCGGCAGCACCCCCTTGCACTCGGGGTTCGGGGTGACGGTCGGAGACAGGGAGTAGGTCCCGAAGATGAAGCCGTTGTCCCCGCCCGGTCCTTTCGTCCCGGGGTTCTGGATGGGTTCCGGCGGCTTGTCGCACCCCTGTTCCTTCACCTCCTTCAGGACCGCACCGACCCGGCTCTTCATCAGGTCGTTCCAGAAGGTGACCTCCTTGTTGTACTTCTTGATGTCCGCCTCGTCGGGCTGGAATGCGAGCTTCGGCGTCGGAGTGTCCGGTGCCGACCAGATGCCCTTGTCGTAGGTGACGGTTCCGGAGAACAGCCCCAGCACCCGCTTCCCGCAGTCGTTGTCCGGAACGGCGCCGAACGTGGCCAGCTCGATCGGCCTGATGGGCGGTGGCTTCCCGGGACCGGACAGCTCGTTCTGGGCGTAGTTGATGGCCGCGCCCAGGCCCAGGCCGAGGAGGGCCGCCGTGCCCACGATCAGGATCCCCTCCAGTGGGCCGAGCTGGCCCCGCTCACCGCAGGGGTCCTCGGCCCGCGCCGCGCGCCACCGCGCGAACAGCTTCACGGTGTCCGTCCGGCTCGGACGGCCGCGCGCAGCCGGGAGCGGGCCCGCAGCGAGTAGACCCCCAGCAGCAGTCCGCCCGCAAGCGTCACGACGGCGCCGGCGCCCAGGTTGAGATGAGGCGTGACGGTTGCCGACGCCATCACCGCGGCGATCCCCGTGTCGATGGCCAGACTCGCCGCGAGGAGGCCGTAGCCGGGGCGCGGCGACCGTCGCGTCAGGAAGGGAAACGCGGCGAGGGCGCCGGCCAGCAGGGCCACCACAAGGAGCACGATCCCGGTGCTGGGGCCCCCGGCCGGCTGCCCCCGAAACATGGAGATGACGGGGAGGTCCCAGCTCGTGGCGGAGCGGCCATCCCGCCCCAGCCACGGCAGGAGGCTCCCCCCGAGCACGAGCGCCGCGGCCCCACCGAGGAACGCGAGATCGCGCGCGGTGCGGCCGGAGGAACCGAGGCCTTGCGGCTGGACGGCTGGAGGAGCCGGAGGAGCCGGAGGAACGGGAGGAGCGGCCATGGCCGGGTGAGCGGCAACATGCTCCGTCCAGGCTCGGCCATCCCAGTACCGGAGCGCGGAGGAACCCGAGGGGTCGGCGTACCAACCGGCCGCCGCCGACGCCGACGCCGGCGTGACGGGCCATGCCATCGCCCCGGCCGGCTCGGCGGCCGAGGCCACGTACTTGAGGGTGACGCCCTGTCCGATCCGGATCTCATCGCCGTCCACGAGGGCCCGCTGCGCGACCCGCTGGCCGCCCATGACCAACCCGTTCAGGCTCTGGAGGTCAACGATCACATGGCCGGCGCCGGACCTTCGAAGCTCAGCGTGGCGCCTCGACATCTCCAGGTCGTCCACAGGGATGTCGGAGCCGGGGTCCCGCCCCAGGACCATGACGTCGCGATCGAGGGGGAACTCCCGGGTCCAGGCCGGCGTCGTGACGAGGAGGCGTGCCGGATCCCCCTCGACTGCGGACATTCAACCCACCCCCCCCGGCGACCGTATCGCCGTCGCGGCTCCAGGGCAAGGGCCGGGCGCTCCGGCCGGGGCTCAGGCTTCCGGGGACAGGATGCGCTGGATCGTGTGTGCCGCTGCACCGTAGGGGTCGATGCGATGCTCGGCCAGGTCCTCGAGCAGGGGGCCGTCGGACAGGAATCCGGCGGCGTGGTCCTCCAGCCGGTATCCCACCATCCGCTTGACCTCCTCCACGATCCGGCGCCGCCGCTTCTCCTCCAGCGTTCCCGAGGACTCCTGGTGCTTGCGGTGGGACTCGATGGCGTCCCACAGGTCGTCGACGCCCTCGCCGTTCACCGTCGACGTCCGCACCACCGGTGGGATCCACTCGAGCTTCTGGCCCATCCTGAGCATGGATTGGATGTCCCGGGCCGCCTCGGCCGCTCCGTCCCGGTCGGCCTTGTTCACCACGAACACGTCGGCGATCTCCAGGATCCCGGCCTTGGCCACCTGCACCGCGTCGCCCCAGCCCGGCGAGACCACGACGAGCGTGGTGTCCGTGGCGTGGGCCACCTCCACCTCGGCCTGGCCCACCCCGACCGTTTCCACGATCACGAGCTGCTTCCCCGACGCGTCGAGGATCCGGACGGCCTCCGGCGCCGCCAGGGCCATCCCGCCGAGGTGGCCGCGCGTGGCCATGGACCGGATGAACACGGCGGGGTCGGTGGCGTGGGACTGCATCCGGAGTCGGTCCCCCAGCAGCGCGCCCCCGGTGAACGGCGAGGTCGGGTCGATCGCCAGCACCGCCACCGACAGGTCGTGCGCGCGGGCCGTTCGGACCAGCTCGGCGGCCAGGCTGGACTTCCCCACCCCGGGGGAGCCGGTCAGGCCGACCGTGTAGGCGTTGCCGGTGTGCGGGTACAGGCCGGCGGAGAGCTCGGCCAGCCCCTCGGCACCGTCCTCCACCATGGAGATGGCCCGGGCGACCGCGCGCCGATCCCCCGACAGGATCCGTTCCACCAGGGCCGTCGTGTCCACCGGCGGCAAGCGTACCGGTCGGAGCCCTACCAGCGAGGGGGAGGGGGCGGCGGCGCGGGGGGAGCGGCAGGCCGTCGCGCCTTCCCCTTGATCATCATGAGCACTCCGCCCACGACGGCCAGGTACGCACCAAGGCCGATCACGCTGGTTGCGCTGACCTTTCCTCCCGGCCCCGCCCCCTGGTTGACGGCGTTCACGAAACGGATGGTCTGCACCACGAAGACCCCGCCGAACACCGTCGCCAACGTCCCCAGCGTGACGAGCGCGGCCCTCCGGACCGGGAGGCAGGCCAACAGAGCGCCGACGAGCCCGATCAGAACGACGAGGATGCCCACCTTCAGCCCGCCCTGACCCTTGAGCGGATCGATGAGGTAGCCGACCGGGACCTCGAAGGCGTTCGAGGACTTGCCGCCCTGGAACGAGGCGAACCACGGGAGCAGCGAGGAAACCGCCACCAGGATGCCGCCGATGAGGGGGACCACGCTGACCTTGAGGCCCCCCGTGGCTGTGGGAGCGGCCGCCGCGGCCTGGGGAGCGAGGACCGGACCCCCATAGCGGGGGGGAGGGTAGATCCCTGGAGACGGGTAGGCTCCTCCCGGAGGGTACGCGCCCTGCTGGGGGCCCCAGGCGACCGGGGGCTGGTACGTGGGCGGCGGAGGGCCGACGGCGTTCGGGGAAGCGTAGACCGGCGGCGGGTAGACCGGTGGTTGCGGGGCCGTAACGGGCGGATAGAGAGCCGGCTGGGGCGCCGAGATCACGTCCGGCGGCGGCGGGGGCCCCGGCATCGGGGCCGCCTCCATCACCGTCGGGCTGAGGTCCCCCCGGCCCCATGCCGGCTTGGCGGCCGAGGCCCGATACGTCAGGGTGACGCTGTCGCCGATCCGGATCTGCTCACCGTCGAGGAGGGCCTTTTGCCGGATTCGCCGACCCTCCGCGACCAGCCCGTTCATGCTGCCCAGGTCGACGATCTCGTATCCGGCACCGGACCGGCGAAGCTCGGCATGGCGGCGGGAGACGACCCGGTCGTCCACGAGGATGTCCACTCCGGGCTCCCGCCCCAGGACCAGCCGGTCACGATCCAGGGTGAACTCCTGGGTCCCCGCCGGCGTGGCGACCAGCAGATGGGGCGGCTGGTTGGCCTGGAGACGCTCCATCGCGGGGGGCCCGTCGCCGGTGAACTGGAAGCCGCAGCGCCCGCAGAAGTCGTAGTCCGCAGCTCGAGGTGTGCCGCACTGCGGGCAATAGCCGGTCGCTGACACTCACCCACCCCCCGGCGGACCCTATCGCCGGGTGAGAGCGGAGACAAGGCCGCCTCAGCCCAGCGCCAGGAGCAGGCCTCCCAGGGCGGCCACGTACGCGCCGGCTCCCAGGTTCGAGAACAGGCTTCCCACGGTGACGTGGTCGAACCGCAGCAGCTGGGCCACGAACGCCACCGGCACGGCCAGCGCGACCAGCCCCAGGAACCGTCGAGCGGGCGAGGCGGCCGGGAAGAACGACAGGACCAGCCCGAGCGCGGCCACCACGACCAGCGCGATGCCGGCGTTCGCGGCGGTGCTGCCGGCCTCCCCCTGGAACAGGAACGCCAGCGGGACCTTGAACGCGGTGAAGTGGAAGTCGAACCGGATCCAGGGCAGGAACGCACCGGCGGCCGCGGCGATGGCACCCAGCACGGCGACCGGGCGCGCCGAGGTTCGCTTGCCGGTGGTCGCCGGGAAGGGCGAGTAGGCCGGAGGGCTGGCGGGCCACATCGAGGCGGCCGGCGGCGAGGACGCGGAGGTGGGCGGCAGGGGCTGGGTCGGCGCCGTCGTCATGCCCGGCGGGACGTTCACGGGGACGGGTGGCGCGGGCGGGACCGCCGGGCCGCTCCAGCCGTATCCGGCGCCCTGGCCCAGCCCTGCCAGCCTGGTCCCACAGACCGTGCAGAACTCCGCTCCGGGCTGGACCGCCGAGCCGCAGTTCGGGCAGGTTCCGGACTGCATCTGCCTCCCCTAGTGGCTGATCGCGCGCTCGGACGCCCGAAGGCGCTCGGCCATCTTCTCCATGATGGAGTGGGCGATGGCCGGCTCGTGGTCGACCACCACGCGGAACCGCCGCTGTCCCAGCAGGAGCAGCTGGGTGTCGCTCTCCGCAGCAACCGTGGCGGTGCGGGGTCTTCGGCACATCAGGGCCATCTCCCCGAAGAAGTCCCCGGGGCCGAGCGTCGCCAGCTTGCGTCCGTTCCTGCTGACGCGGACGGATCCGGACACGATCACGAAGAAATCCCGGTCGAAGTCCCCCTCCCGGACGATGACCTTTCCAGGGGGGACCTCGACCTGGTCGGTCGCCGTCACGAGCGCCCGCAGCCCTTTCTTGGACACGCCCGAGAACAGCGGGATGCTGCCGAGCAAGCGCACGAACGCAGCCGGGATTCGGGCCATCGCGGCAGGGAGCGTACCCCAGCGGCCAGACCGGAGGGAAGCGAGCCTAGTTGACGGAGAGCAGCTTGTTCAGCCGGGCCATCTTGCCGACGTGCCGGTACATCCCGCGGACCTTGATGGTCCCCTTGAAGAGCTTGCCGGTGACCTCCCGGCCACCCTTCGTCATGTTGTCCGGGAGGCCGAACCGCAGCGGGACCGAGGACAGCTCGATGAGCGTCTCGGAGTCGGCCTGGACGAACAGGTTGGGCCGGCCCTGGACCCCGTTCGCCATGGCCACCCGCCCGGGCGCCATGGTGATCGTCACCGAGACGTCCGCGTCGGGAGCGGTGATCGCGATGACGGCGGGCTTCAGCAGCGCGGCCCGGTCCGGGTGTGCCTCCAGGTTCGCCTCGATGAGGCCGCCGAGCATGGCAGCCAGCCCGTTCGGTTCGGGATCGGTGTACTCGACCTTCGGGGGGGACGTGCTCATGGCTTCAACACCACCTTGGTGGCCTCCCGGCGCTCGAAGATCTCGTAGCCGTGCGGCGCCTCGGCCAGCGGGAGGGTGTGGGAGATGATGGGAAGAGGATCGATCCGGCCGTCCTCCACGGCCTGCATGGCCCGGTCCCACCACGTGTGCACGGGGCAGATCCCGCTGAACAGCAGCTTCAGGGTCCGGGTCCAGTACACGCCGAGCGGGATCTCGATCGACTCGGTGACGTACATCCCGACCACGGAGACCGTGCCGCCTCGGCGCACCACCTCGACCGCCGTCTCGAAGGCGCCGGTGCTCCCCACGGCCTCGATCACCACGTCGGCACCGCGTCCGTCGGTCATGTCGGACAGCGCCATCTGCGGGTTCCGCTCCCGGACGTTCACGGTGTCGGCCCCGACCTTCGCGGCGAGGGCCAGCCGGTCCGGCTCCATGTCCAGCGCCACCACCCGCCCCGCGCCGTGCACCAGAGCGCCTTGCACGGCGAAGAACCCGACGGGGCCGGCGCCCACCACGGCCACGGTGTCCTCTGGCTGGATGCCGGCGATGGCCGTCCCGTAATAGCCGGTGGTGAGGATGTCGCCCACGAACAGGGCCCGCTCGTCCTCCATGCCCTCCGGGATGCGCAACAGGTTGAAGTCGGCGTACGGCACGCGGACCTTCTGGGCCTGCGTTCCCCCCAGCCCGCCGCCGAACGGTCCCGCACCCAGGCTCCGGAAGTCGTCGCACAGCGCGGTCTGGCCGTGCTGGCAGAACCAGCAGTGGCCGCACACGATGTCGAAGGCGATCACCACGCGGTCGCCGGGCGCGAAGGCCTCGACGTCGGGGCCCACCTCCTCGACGACCCCCACACCCTCGTGGCCGATGCCGTCGCCCGGCGAGAGCGGCGCCTTGCCGTTGTAGAAGTGCAGGTCCGAGCCGCAGATCGCGGCCGTGGTGACCCGGACCACGGCGTCGTGGGACTCCTCGACGCGGGCGTCGGGTACGTCGGAGACGGCGACCTTCTGGATGTCCTCGTAGACGACGGCCTTCACTGGGTGCTCTGTCCCGCGCGCGCAGGCGACATCGCCGCTAGCTCGCGGCCTCGTCTGCGAACTCGGTCGGCACGGTCTGGGCCAGGTTCACCAGCTCGTTCGCGGCCTTGACATAGCGCACGATGGTGGGCAGGTCGCCCTTCAGCTTGAGCTTGCCCTGCATCATCCCCTTGACCGGGTCCAGCTCCTTCTTGATGACTTCCTTCCACCGGGAGTAGGGCGCGCGGATGATGAACTTGGCCTGCTCGCCCTTCTCCGCGGTCACGATCCCGCCGCCGCGGCAGTCGCCGTGCCACAGGTCGAGCCAGGCCCAGATCTCGTCCGGGACGCCCTTGTCGGGCTCGGGCTCCACCACGTAGGCGACGTCGCCCTCCCACGTGGCCGCGGCCTCCTTGTACTCCTTGGACTCGTTGACCCGCTGGACGTACTGCTGGAACCATTCCTCGCTCGGGAACACCGGCATGTCGGGGCCTCCTCCCTCTGGGCTGGGCGCGTCGTCCCAGCGAAATGCTACTCGCGAGTAAACCACGGGGCGTCGGCGGGGTTCCAGTTCGAACGGCCCGCCGCGCGGGTGGCCGCCAGCGCCCTCGCGGCCAGCTCGGGAAGGACCCGGCCGGCCGGCGCGGTGATTTCCACGTCGGCGGTGACCCAGGTCGGGCCGGGGCCGACGTGGATCACCAGCGCGCCCAGCTCGCGGGCCCTTCGGGGCAGCCCCGCCGCGGGCTCGACCTCGCCGGAGGTCCCCACCACCAGCATGGTCCGGCATCGCCCGGCCAGGCCCTCGGCTCGCTCGAAGTCACGGACCTGTTCGCCGAACGCGACCGTCCCCGGCCGGGTCGGGGCGTCGCAGTTCGCGCACCGAGGGAGAAGCGACAGCAGGCTGGGGACGAACGCGGTTCGCAGACCCCGGATGGCGTGGTCCAGCCCGGCCAGGAACTCCCTGCGGGGGACCCGCTCGGCGCACCCGCAGGCCAGACAGCGCCGCTCCAGGAGCGACCCGTGGATCTCCACCACCTGCTCGCTGCCGGCCTCCTGGTGCAACCCGTCCACGTTCTGGGTGAGGACGGCGTTCACCAGCCCGGCCCGCTCCAGCGTGGCCAGGGCGTGGTGGGCGGGGTTCGGCTTCGCGTCGGACATGGCTCGGCGCAGCGCCGCCAGGAACTCCGCCAGCCCGTCCGGGCGGGTCATGGCCTCCCGGGACAGTCCCTCCCACGTCCCGAAGCGGTCGGGATCGAAGCGGCTCCACAGCCCGCCGGGGTCGCGGAACGTGGGGATCCCGGACTCGGCGGAGATCCCGGCTCCGGTGAAGGCCACGACGTCCCCGCCGGCGATGGCCTCCGCCGCCCGTTCCACTTGAGACCCCCCCCGAGCCCGTCACGAGGTCATGCCTGCTTCGACAGGATGAGGGCGAACCCGATGGCGTTGAAGGTGGCGTGCGCGGCCATGTTCGCCAGGAGGTTCCCGCGCCGCTCGTACACGTACGCCAGGCCGAAGCCGACGAAGCAGATCACCACGATCAGCAGGATGGAGTCCTGCCACGGGCTCGGGCGGTAGTGGACCGCGCCGAACGCCAGGGCCGAGATGATCCCCGAGAACACGAACCCGTGGCGGTCGCGGAGCGAGCGGAACAGGAACCCGCGGAAGAACAGCTCCTCCGCGACCGGGGCGGTGACCAGGGTGAACAGCGCCGTCAGCACGAGGCCGGCGCCGTGGAGGTGGGCCGGGATCTGACGCGGCGTCCGGACCGACGAGCGGCCGGAGATGGCCTGGAGCGCCTCCACGATGAGGGGACCGATCCCCAGGACGGCGATGGCATAGATGGCCAGCCCGCCGCCCACGCCGTACAGCAGCTCCTTGGGACGGTGGACGTCCAGCCGGAGGGCGGGAATGGCGGCGCGATGGTTCGTGTACAGCCACAGGGCCACCGCGCCGGCCAGCCCCACGTCCGTTCCCAGCCCGAGGAGGGCCAGCTTCACCTGGTTCGAGCCGAACGGCGCCGCCAGGATGGCCCCGATGACCCCGCCCCCCACGAACCCCATCAGGCCGACCACGATGGCCTCGTACCACCTCCAGGTAGCTCGGGGGATGCCCTGGCCGGCAGGCGCGTCGTCCCTGCGCGAGGGAAGGTCCGGCCGCGGTGGGATCGGGTCGCTCATGTCCTCATGCCGGAACGGCGGGCCGGCCCGCTGGGGTGGGCACGGTCGACCGGCTCGTTTCCCACAGTGGCAGATACAGGATTCCCGCCACGGCCAGCCCCCATCCCAGCCCCACCGCGGCCGGGCCCGTGTCGTTCACCACGTACGCCACGATACTGGCCATGACCAGCACGATCAGGGCCGTCCGCCACTCCGGCCGGCGGTCGAACGCCAGGCGGAGGACCGGAGGCGGGCGCAGCAGCACCGCCAGCGTCACCGGCAGCCCCAGGACGGGAACGAACGCGAACGGGTCCCGGAGCAGGAGCCGCCACCCGATCAGCAGGCGATCACCGAGCGTGGCCACCACGTGGCCGATCCCGTTGCTGCCGGAGTTCTCCACGAACCGCGTGCCGTGTGTGGGCGTCGAGGCCAGCACGACCTGGGCGGCCAGCACCACGGCCATGCCCGCGACCACCACTCCGGCGGCCACGGCGGCGTCCCGCCACCGGAGCCTGCGGCCGGGGCGAAGGGGGCGAAGGACCAGCCACAGCGCCGCGGCGACCAGCAGGGTGAGCGCGCCCCCGAGGTTCGCCCCGAGGTCCGGAAACCCCACGAACAGCGCCAGGCCCAGCAGGAACAGGAATCCCGGGTACGGCCGCAGGATCGCCGCGACCCACAGGCCGGAGGCCATCAGCAGCCCGATCATGTTGTTCGGGAGGCCGTAGAAGCGCGCGCCGTCCAGCGCCGACCCGCCGAGCAGCGTGAACGGCGTGTCCGGCCACCCCTGCAGCGCCTCGACCACGAAGAAGGCGACGGCCGCCGCTCCGAGGGCCGCGGGAGGCATGAGCGAGCCATGGCCGGTGAGCGCAAAGGCGGCCACGCCGCCCGCGACGGTGACGGCGACCAGGAACGGGACCGTCCAGGCGTAGGTCTCGTGCGGGAGGCGCCCGGCCGCGAGCACGGCCACGCCGAGGGGCAGGGCCATGAGCGGAAGGGCGGGCGCGACCCGCTTCAGGCCCGGGGGGACACGCGTGCGCCACGCCAGGAGCAGCAGCGCGACGAGTCCCATTACCGTGACGGCGATCCCCGCCCCGATCTGGATCGGCACGGTGGCTCGGCGGTTCTCGAGATGCTTGGCGTGCAACGCGAACGGGGCCGGCCCATCGTCGAAGCGGATCGGCGACCCGTTCATATCCGGCGGAACCGCGATCCCGAAGAACCGCAGGATGGTCGGCGCCACGTCCTCGTTGGACACCACACCGACCCGCCGCGTGGTGTCCGAGGTCAGCGTGTGCATCGGCCCCGTCACCCGAAACAGCTCCGACGGCGACCCCTCCGCCAGCACGATCGGCGCCAGCTCGTCCTTGGCCCGGTCCATCGCGGCAGAGGGGCGCGCCTCGACAACGATGACCAACAGCCGCGGATTGGTCGAGATCGGCATGCCCAGGGGCCGGTACAGGCTCTGAAAGTAGCCACCCAGGGATCCCAGCATCCCGTGTAACCCCAGGGCGGTGGTGAACGTGTCGTCCTCGACGGTCAGTGCGCAATCCGGTGAGTCCGGCGAGGTTGGAGCGAAACTGGCCTGTCCCCATCGATCCATCGCCATGAGCAGGCCCGGACCCACGAAGCGCGAAGAATCCTGCCCGAGGCATGTTCGAAGCCCGTGCGCTTCGAGCACGGAGGCCAGCAGCCCGGGGATGGCCTGGCCCTCGTTCGCAGCAATATAGGCCGACAACTGCGGCAGAACGCGCTCCGATCCGCGAGACGAGCCTCTCACTCGAACCTCCGGGGCTGCGCTTCGGACACCGGTGCCGAGGGTCAGGTACGCCCCGGGGCCACGATCCCCGGCCACTGTGCGCGGGCTCATCAGCCCGGCCCCTCCGGCCCTGGCCAGGGTTCGGAGCAGGCCCCGGTTCGACCGCACGAGCTGCTCGAAGGAGGCCCCTCTGATCAGCAGCACCACGGCGTAACGCGTCGGTGTCGGTTCCGTGGACGCAGATACCGGAATGACCCCGATGACGAGCAACGCGGTGGCGAGCGGGAGGACGGCGAGGCGGCGGATCACGTGTAGACGGGTGAGCGTTCCTGCTCCCGCCTGACCTCCGCGCCCAGCGCGCAGAGCTTCCCCTCGAAGTCCTGGTAGCCGCGGTCGATGTGGTAGACGTGGGCGATCTCGGTCACGCCGTCGGCGGCCAGCGCGGCGATCGCCATTGCGGCGCCGGCCCGGATGTCCAGGGCCCGCACCGGCGCGCCGGAGAGCCGCTCCACGCCTCGGATCACCGCGTGGTGCCCCTCTGTGCGGATGTCCGCGCCCATCCGGTTCAGCTCGTCCACGAACATGAACCGGCTCTCGAACACGTTCTCCGTGGCGATGCTGGTTCCCCTGGCCACGGACAGCATGGCCATCATCTGAGGCTGGAGATCCGTCGCGAATCCGGGGTAGGGAAGGGTCACGAAGTCCACCGCGCGGGGCCGGTCGTCCATGCGGACCCGGATCCCGTCCGGCTCGTCGTGCAGCTCGGCGCCCGCCTCGCCCAGCTTCGACAGCGCCAGGTCCAGGTGGTCGCTGCAGGCGCCCCGCAGCAGGACGTCGCCGCCGGTGGCGCACACGGCGATGGCGAACGTCCCGGATTCCACGCGGTCCGGGATGACCCGGTGGCGTACCGGCGAGAACGAGTCGACGCCTTCCACCTCGACCGTCGTCGTCCCGGCGCCCCCGATCCTGGCTCCCATCTCGGACAGGAAATCCGCCAGGTCGACGATCTCGGGCTCGCGGGCTGCATTCTCGATCACCGTGGTGCCCCGAGCGCCGACCGCGGCCATCATGAGGTTCTCCGTGGCGCCGACGCTCGGGAAGTCGAGCGATACCACCGCGCCCCGCAGCTGGCCCGATGCCTTCAGGTAGCCGTGCTCGTGCTCGAAGCGAGCCCCCATGCGCTCCAGGCCCCGGGTGTGCAGGTCAATCTTGCGGGAGCCGATGTTGCAGCCACCCGGCATGGCCACGGTGGCGCGGCCGTGGCGGGCCAGCAGCGGCCCCAGCACGATGATGGACGCCCGCATGCGCTGCACCAGCTCGTACGGCGCCTCCTGGGAGGAGACGTCCGTCGTGTCGATCTCGACCGCCCCGTCGTCCCACCGTACGGTCGCCCCCAGGTGCTCCAGCACCTCCACCATCGTCGAGCAGTCCACGATGCGGGGGACGTTCTCCAGGACCGTGCGCCCGTCCGCGAGGAGGGACGCCGCCATCAGCTTGAGCGCCGAGTTCTTGGCGCCCCCGATGGGCACGACACCCTGGAGCCGGCGGCCGCCGGTGACGACGAGCTTGTCCATGTACGCCGTGATTCTAGGTTCCCGGATGCGGTTCGGACCGAACATCCGGCCCGGGAGTTCCTCGGCTCTGGTGCTCAAACTTCCTGGCCGTGCGCGGCGATCCGTTCCTCGTCGAGCTCGATCCCCAGGCCCGGACTCTCGGGAAGCGTGACGAACCCATCGGAATCCACCCGGACGGGCTCCGTGAGCATGGCATCGCGGGCCTCCGGCACCCACCCGGGCGGGTCGATGGGGTACTCGCACCACGGCTCCTGGGCCACCGCCCCCATGACCTGGAGGTTGATCCGAAGCCCGATGCCGTTCGTCCACGTGTGCGGCGAGAAGCCGATCCCGGCGGCCTCCGCCATCGACGCCACCTTGCGCGCCATCAGGATCCCACCGGTGAGGGTGGCGTCCGGCTGGAGGACGTCCACCGCCCGATGCTCGATCATGTCCCGGAACCCGTGGAGGTCCGAGAGCATCTCGCCGGCCGCCAGCGGGACGGTCGTGCGCCCGCGAAGGGCGGCGTAGCCCCGGTAGTCGAACTGGTCCAGCGGCTCCTCCAGCCAGGCCACCCCGAACTCCTCCAGCGCTCTCGCCGTCCGGACGGCTCGGGCCAGGTCCCATTCCGGGTAGGGACCGAACCCGTGCACCCGCCACCCCTGGTTCGCGTCGACCATCAGGGTCAGATCCGGCGCGGCCTCCCGGACCGCGCGGACCACCGCCAGGTCCTCCTCCACGGTCATCCACCGGATGCGGAGCTTCACCGCGGTGAATCCCTGCTCTCGGAGCGCCTGGACGTCGTCCACGCGGCGAGCCGGTTCGCGGAGCTCCCCGGTGGACGCGTACGCGCGGACCCGCGAGCGCGCTCCGCCCAGCAGCCGCCACACCGGCAGGCCGGCCTTCTTCCCGATGATGTCCCACATCGCCGGCTCCAGGTGCCAGGCCCGCAGGCCGAGGGAGCGGGTGGCCGTGCGCAGCAGCTTGAACACGTCCTCCACCTGGGTCGGATCCCGCCCGGTCAGGGTCAGGCGCAGCAAGGTGGCCAGGCCCCGGGCCTCGTCGGCGATGAGCGGCGAGGCCGACACGCCCTCGATGCCCTCGTCGGTCTGGACCCGGTAGATGGCGCAGCCGTTGGTGGTCGATGGGAATCCGGCCAGCCAGGACGGCTGGAACGGGGCCGGAAGCGGAAAGTGGCACAGGTGCAGCCGAATGCCCGTGATCTTCATGGAAGCCTCCCGCCGGCCGCCGTGCCGGTGCCGATCCCTGGGGCCAGCCTAGGAGCCCGGCTCGACGACCCGGATGCGGGCCTCGACGACGGCGAGCTCGACCCGGACCTCGTCGGTGGGCTCCTCCCGGAACCGCCGTTCCAGGTCCTCCCGGCGCGACCGCTCCCGGCCTGCGTCGATCTCCGAGGCCAGCAGCGCGTGCTCGGCCAGGACGTCCACGCGGTCGTCGTTCACGTGGAGGAACCCGCCGTCCACCGCGGCACGCTCCTCGTTCCCGCCGTCCTTGATCCGAAGCGGCCCCGGCGCGAGCACCGCCAGGTACGGCGCGTGGCCGGGCAGGATGCCGACCTCGCCGTCGGCGGCACGGGCCACGACCATGTCGGCCTCGCCCGTCCACACCTCGCGCTCCGGCGTGACCACGTGCACCTCGAGCCGGTTCTCCGCCATGGGTGTCACACCCCCCTGCTAGCGTCCACGCCGAGGCGCCCGGGTAGCTCAAATGGAGAGAGCACCGCCGTCACGCAGCGGGAGATCCGGGTTCGAGTCCCGGCCCGGGCGCCCTCTCCGAAAGGAGAGGTCCGACTCGAGGTGGCTGAACGGCGGCTAGGCCACCTCCTCTCCACTGATAGACTTCGAACTTGCGTGACGGCGGTGATCGGGACCCTGGGTCCCGATGAGCTACCCGGGCCAG
>JALYLZ010000026.1 GCA_030774015.1 Actinomycetota bacterium
ACGACGCCGAGCGCGCGGTACGGGCGGCGCTCGAGCTGGTGGCGTCCGTGGCGGCGCTCGGCGAGGAGGTCGGCGCGACGGACCTCCGGGCCCGGGCCGGCGTGCTGACCGGGGAGGCCGCCGTGACGATCGGGGCGGAGGGCCAGGGCATGGTCGCGGGCGACCTGGTGAACACGGCCAGCCGGATCCAGTCCGCCGCGGAGCCCGGCACGGTGCTGGTCGGCGAGCGCACCCGGAGGGCCACCGAGGCCGCCATCGCCTACGAGGACGCTCTCTCGTACGAGCTGAAGGGCAAGGCCGATCGGGCTCAGCTGTCGAGGGCGACGCGGGTGGTGGCGGGCCGGGGTGGCGCGCTGAAGGCGGCCGGCCTGGAAGCCCCCTTCGTGGGCCGGGACCGGGAGCTCAGCCTGGTCAAGGAACGGTTCCACGCCGCCGTGGAGGACGGCAAGACGAACCGGGTGTCCGTGATGGGGATCGCCGGGATCGGGAAGTCCCGGCTGTCCTGGGAGCTGTACAAGTACCTGGACGGCCTGGCCCAGACCATCTCGTGGCACCGCGGGCGGTGCCTTCCGTACGGCGACGGCGTCACGTACTGGGCCCTGGCCGAGATGGTCCGGATGCGGGCCGGGATCGCGGAGGGCGAGGATCCGGCGTCGGCGCTGTCCAAGCTCGGGGCGTGCCTCGAGCAGTACGTGGCCGATCCGGAGGAGCGCGCGTGGGTCCACCCGCGGCTGGCCCACCTCCTCTCCCTGGAGGACCGGGCCGCCGGGAGCCGCGAGGACCTGTTCGCCGGATGGCGTCTGTTTTTCGAGCGGCTGGCCGAACGAACCCCGACCGTCCTGGTGTTCGAGGACTGCCAGTGGGCCGACGCGGCCCTGGTCGACTTCATCGAGTACCTCCTGGACTGGTCCCGGGACAGCCGGCTCCTGGTCCTCACGCTCGCCCGCCCCGAGGTCGCCGACCGCCACCCGGCGCTGGTCTCGGCGAGACGGGCCAGCACCTCGATCTACCTGGAGCCGCTCCCCCGCCAACCCATGGAGGCGCTGCTCTCCGGGCTGGTCCCGGGGCTCCCCGACGTGCTGCGGGAACGGATCCTGGACCGGGCCGAAGGAGTTCCTCTGTACGCGGTGGAGACGGTTCGGATGCTGCTCGACCGGGGCCTGCTGGAGCGGCAAGGGGACCGCTTCGCCGTCACCGGGAACGTGGACGTGCTGGAGGTCCCCGAGACGCTGCAGGCGCTCATCGCGGCCCGCCTGGACGGTCTCCCGGCGGAAGAGCGGGGGCTCCTCCAGAACGCCGCGGTGGCGGGCAAGACCTTCAGCGCGGATGCCCTCGTCGCCCTCAGCGGGGTGGCCGCTCCCGAGGTCGACGCCATCCTGGCGTCGCTGGTCCGCAAGGAGCTCCTGTCCGTGCAGACGGACCCCCGGGCGCCGGAGCGAGGCCACTACGTCTTCCTCCAGGCCCTGGTGCGGAAGGTCGCGTACGAGACCATCTCCCTGCGGGAACGCAAGCGCCTCCACCTGGCCCTGGCCGGGTTCCTGGAGACGAGCTGGGGAGCCGAGGAGGAGGAGGTTGTGGAGATCGTCGCCTCCCACCTCCTGGAGGCGTACCGGGCGGCGCCGGACGCCGGGGACGCCCCGGCCATCAAGGACCGGGCCAGGGAGTGCCTGGTCCGCGCTGGGCAGCGCGCCGCCTCGCTGGCCGCGATGGACGAGGCCCAGCAGTACTTCGAGCGGGCGGCGGAGCTCGCCGGTGGCCCGGAGGCCCGAGCGAAGCTGCTGGAACGGGCCGGCGCCGCGGCATACGCGGCCGGCCGAGGGGACCGGGCGATTACCCAGTTCGAGCAGGCCATCGTCCTGTTCGAGCAGGAGGGGATGGCGCATCCGGTGGCGCGGGTCGCCGCTCGGATGGCGGAGATCCTGTGGGAGCGGGGGCAGATCGAGAAGGCGATCGAGAACATGGAGAGCTCGTTCGCGGTCCTGGTAGAGGACGAGCCGGACGAGGACCTGGCTATGCTGGCGGCCCAGCTGGGACGGCTGCTGTACTTCACGGGTGACGTGGACCGTGCGACGCAGCGGATCGACGATGCCCTGAGGATGGCCGAACGCCTGTGGCTTCCCGAGGCGCTCTCCCAGTCCCTCAACACCAAGTCGCTGATCCTCGACGCCCAGGGCCGGCACGAGGAGGCTCGGGCTCTGCTGAAGCACTCCCTGGACCTGGCGCTCGATCAGGACGCCCCACTCGCGGCGTTCCGGGCGTTCTTCAATCTCTCGCACTCCATGATCGAATGGGACCAGTACGAGTCGGCGGTCGATCTCTGCAGCCGGGGCGTGGCCCTGGCCAGAAAGATCGGGGATCGCGGCTACGAGTCGAACCTCCTCGCACAGATCGCGACGGCCCAGTGGGTCACCGGCGATTGGGACGAGGCGCTGGAGGCCATGGAGGCGGTCTACGACTCGGCGGAGCCGTCCATGATCGCCGTCAGCCGCTCGTTGCCTTCCGTCGTGCACCTCCTCGCGAACCGGGGACTCGTGGAGGCGGCCGAGCGGAAGCTGGAGGGCCGTAGGGATGCCGAGCACTCCGCCGGGGTGCTGGAGCGGGCCGACTACCTGATTGCACGAGCCATCCTGCTGCGGGCAACCGGCGACTCTGGCGGCGCCCTGGAAGCGGCCGAAGAGGCCCTGAAGGCGAGGACCGTGACCGGCCTCCAGCAGGAGAACATGCGGGAGGCCTGGGTCGTTGCCGTCGAGGCGGCGTTCGATCTGGGGGACCTCGGTCGGGTTCGAGACGTGCTGGCCGTCGCCGAGGAGAAGCCGTCCGCCCACACCCCGAGGTACATCGAGGGGCACCGCGCGAGGTTCGAGAGCCGGCTGGCCGCCCTCCAGGGAGACGACGACCAGGCCCAGGCGGGGCTCCGGTCGGCCGCCGCCGTGTTCCGCGAGATCGGAGCCCTGTTCTGCCTCGCCGTCACCCTCCTCGAACACGGCGAGTGGCTGGCCGGGCAGGGCCGCAGTGAGGAAGGCGAGCCGATGCTGGGCGAAGCGCGGGAGATCTTCGAGCGGCTGAAGGCCAGCCCATGGCTGGACCGGCTCGACGGGCTGGACATCGTGGGGCAATCCGCGCCGCAGCCCGTAGCATCTCAGAACCCGTGATCTGCCCGAGCTGCGGCACCCAGAACGCGGCGGGGAAGAAGTTCTGCGTCCAGTGCGGAACCCCGCTCGCTCGCGCCTGTGCCTCGTGCGGCGCCCCGCTCGGCAGCGACGAGAAGTTCTGCGGGGAGTGCGGGACCCCCGTCGTCGATCGCTCCACCGCCCCGGTGGCGGGCCCGCCGCCGCCGGCGCCGGCCTCCGAGCGGCGGCTGGTCTCCGTGCTCTTCGCGGACCTGGTCGGGTTCACCGCCCTCTCCGAGACCCGCGACTCCGAGGAGGTCCGGGACCTCCTGTCCCGGTACTTCGACACCAGCCGGACCCTGATCAGCCGGTACGGCGGGACCGTCGAGAAGTTCATCGGCGACGCCGTGATGGCGGTGTGGGGAACGCCGGTGGCGCAGGAGGACGACGCCGAGCGCTCCGTCCGGGCGGCCATGGAACTGGTGGCTGCGGTCGCCGAGCTGGGCCAAGAGGTCGGGGGGCCGGAGCTGAACGCACGGGCGGGCGTGCTGACCGGCGAGGCCGCCGTCACGCTCGGCGCCGAGGGCCAGGGCATGGTGGCCGGCGACCTGGTGAACACCGCCAGCCGCATCCAGTCCGCCGCCGCGCCGGGGCAGGTCTTCGTCGGGGAGTCCACCCGCCGGTCGAGCGAGGCCGCCATCGCCTACGAGGACGCCGGCACGTTCGAGTTCAAGGGGAAGGCCGAGCCGGTCCGGCTGTGGCGGGCCCTGCGGGTGGTGGCGGCCGTCGGCGGGGTGCAACGGTCGGCGGGCCTGGAGCCGCCCTTCGTGGGCCGCGACCGGGAGCTCCGCCTGCTGAAGGACCTGTTCCATTCCTCGGCCGAGGACCGCAGGGCCCACCTGGTCTCGGTCACCGGCGCGGCGGGCGTGGGCAAGAGCCGCCTGCTGTGGGAGTTCGAGAAGTACGTGGACGGGCTGGCCGGGCAGTTCCGGTGGCACCGGGGCCGGTGCCTGGCCTACGGCGAGGGCGTCACGTACTGGGCGCTGGCGGAGATGGTCCGAACCCGGGCGGACATCGTGGAAGGAGAGGAAGCCGCCTCGGCGCTGGCCAAGCTCCGGTCGGCCCTGGAGGCGAGCCTCCCCGACCTCGAGGAGCGCCGGTGGGTGGAGCCGCGCCTGGCCCATCTCCTCGGCCTCGAGGAGCGGGTGTCACGCGAGCGGGAGGACCTGTTCGCCGCGTGGCGGCTGTTCTACGAACGCCTGTCCGACGAGATGCCGACGGTCATGGTGTTCGAGGACATGCAGTGGGCGGACGCCGCCATGCTCGACTTCATCGAGTACCTGCTGGAGTGGGCCCGGGACCACCGCCTGTTCGTGATCACGGTGGCGCGGCCGGACCTCGGCGATCGCCGCCCCAACTGGGGAACGGGCCGCAGCTCAACGTCCATCTACCTCGATCCGCTGTCGAACGCGGCAATGGAGGAGACGCTCACGGGGCTGGTTCCCGGCCTGCCCGACGACCTGAGGGACAGGATCCTGGAGCGCGCGGAGGGGATCCCGCTGTACGCGGTGGAGACCGTCCGCATGCTCCTCGACCGGGGGCTCTTGGTGCAGGAGGAGAACGCGTACACCCCGGCCGGCCCCATCGACGCCCTGGAGGTGCCGGAGACGCTCCACGCGCTCATCGCCGCCCGGCTGGACGGGCTGGCACCCGAGGAACGGCGGCTGCTCCAGGACGCCTCGGTGCTGGGCAAGACCTTCGCCAAGGGTGCGCTCGCGGCGGTGTCCGGCCTTCCGGCTTCCGACCTCGATGCCCTCCTCATCTCGCTGACCCGCAAGGAGGCGCTCACGGTCCAGGCCGACCCGCGCTCCCCGGAACGGGGACAGTACGCGTTCGTCCAGGACCTCCTGCGCATGGTGGCCTACGAGACGCTCTCCAAGAAGGAGCGGCGGGCCCGGCACCTCGAGGTGGCGGCCTATCTCGAGACCACCTGGGGAACGGACGACGACGAGGTCGTGGAGGTCGTCGCCTCCCACTACCTCGAGGCCCACCGGGCCGCGCCGGACGCTCCGGACGCCGCTGAGATCAAGGGCAAGGCCTGGCGCATGCTGGCCCGGGCCGGAGAGCGGGCCGCCTCTCTGGGCGCCAGCGAGGAGGCGGAGCGTTACTTCCGGCAAGCCGCGGAACTGCCCGACGAGCCCGCCCCGCAGAGCCAGCTGCTGGAGCGGGCGGGCGAGATGGCCGCCATGGGCGGGCGCCCGCAGGACGCCCGCCACCTCTTCGAACGATCCCTCGAGCTGGTCGAGCGCGAAGGGGACACCCACGCGGCGGCCCGGATTTCCGCCCGGCTCGGCTTCGTGGAATGGAGGACGGGCCAGCTGGACGAGGCCATCGAGCGAATGGAGCGCGGCTTCGACGTCCTCCGGGGCGACGAGCCGGACGAGGACCTGGCTCGCCTGGCCACGGACCTTGGCCGCCTTCACTTCTTCCGTGGCGAGCCCGAGATCGCTGCGGAGCGCGTGGCCTTCGGCCTCCAGGTCGCCGAGGCCCTATGGCTTCCCGAGCTCATCTCGCAAGGGCTGAACACCAAGGGGATCCTGGCGATGTGGCAGTCCCGCAACGAGGAGTCCATCGGCCTGCTGAGGCACGCGCTCGAGGTGGCGCAGGAGAACGAGATCCCCTCGGCCGCCCTCCGAGCCCACATGAACCTGTCGGAAACCCTCGCCCGCCGGGACCGCTACGATGACTCGATCGAGCAGTGCCAGGCTGGGGTGGCACTCGCGCACCGCGTGGGCGACCGGTTCAGCGAGTGGCAACTGGCCGGCAACCTCATGTTCCCCCTCTCCCAGACCGGCCGGTGGGACGAGGCCATGGAGATCTCTCGTGAGCTCCCGCCCGCCCAGTACCTGAACGTCGGCTGGACCATCGAGATCTCGGCGCTGCGCGGCGAGGTCGAGGAGGCGGCTCGAGTCTTCGCCGCGGTGTCGGCGATCGGGGGGACCGCCGACGTCCAGGACCGGGCGGGGCTCGACTCCGCCCACGCGGCCCTGCTCTTGGCGCAGGGCCGCTACGAGGAGGCGCTCGCCGCCGGTGAGGCCGCCTTCGCGGCACGCGAGCATCTCGGCGTGGCCGGGGAGGACCAGAAGGGTGGGTTCGTCCGGGCCGTGGAAGCGGCCCTGGCGCTCGGCGACATCGATCGCGCGGACACCCTGACGCGCACGGTGGAGGAGCTCCCGCCGGGGCTGCTCCCCCCGTACCTGGCGGCGCAGTCGTCGCGGTTCCGGGCGCGCATCACCCAGGCCCGCGGCGAGGCCGACGGCGTGGAAGCGGGGTTCAAGCGCGCGGCCGGAACGCTCCGTGAGCTGGGAGTGCGCTTCTGGCTGGGGGCGACCCTCCTCGAGCACGGCGAGTGGCTGGAGTCCGAGAGCCGTCCCGACGACGCCAGGCCGCTCCTGGCCGAGGCGCGGGAGATCTTCGACCGCCTCCAAGCCCGGCCCTGGGTGGAGCGTACCGATAGAGCTCACGGCTTCGAGGCCGTCGCGGCCACGAGTGATCTTCAGGGCCACCATGGCTGAGGAGATCCAGCGGGCTCGTCGGCGGCAGGGCCTCAAGGCTGCGGCGGCGGTCGTGATGGCCCTGGGGCTGGTGGCGGCGATATGGCTTGTACCGGTGTCTCACGTTCGGGTTGCCCTTCCACCTCTTCCGGATTGCCCCCGGTGCTTTCAACTCCAGACCCACTCCTGGATCCTGCTGCGAATTGGGATCGTCCTCGTGGGCGCCGGCCTGGCCCGACTGCTGTGGCAGCGGGCGGAATGGGAAAGCTGGCGATCCGCGCTGGTCCACCTCATCCGCGATGAGGGATGAGCGCGTCCAGGCCACCGCGGTGATGCTGTTGCGGACGTTCACCCTGGCCCGCTCGGCGGGTGAGCCGGCCCGGCGGGGGCGCCCACGCAGGCCCACCGCCGCGGACAGCTCGTCCGCGATCGCCTCCATCTCGGCACGGGCTCGGGCGGCCCGTTCCGGGTCGTTGAAGCGTTCGGCCTCGTCGATCTCGTCGCGCAGCTCTTCCACGCGACCGCGGTACTGCTCCCGGGCCGTCGCGTCGAGGATCTCGCCCGCGTCGCCCGGCCCACCGTCGGCGAAGAGCCGCGGTCGACCAACCGCCCTGACTGGAAGCGGAACCCGATCTGGACGTTGTCTTCGAGCTCGGATCGGAGTTCCCAGGCCCGGAGGTACGGCTCCAATGCCGCCTTCGCGTCGTCAACCTCCGAGTAGGCTCCAGTCGGCATAGCGCTTAGAGTCTCGGAGTCGAGGGTGCAATCGAAGTCTCCCAACTGACCGTGCCATGGAGCCGCCTTGGCGAAGTCGTATCGACTGTCCACGGCCACAAACCTGTTGGTCAGCTGCTCCACCACCTTGCCGTCCGAATAGCTTCCGGATCCCTTGGAGGACCCAGCTTCCCAGGGATCCTGGCCCATGAGGCAGCTGGGCGGCTCGTGGCTTCATCGCGGTACCCTCACGCCTGATGGCGCGCTGTCCTCATTGCGGGGAAGACAATCCCGACCGGTTCCGCTTCTGCGGCTCGTGCGGCCACGCACTGGCCCGGACGTGCTCCAACTGCGGCGCCGAGGTCCCCGCGGGGTTCCGGTTCTGCGGCGAGTGCGGCACTCCCATCGAGGCGGGAGCTGCCGCGGCAGGCGTCGCCGAGACCGCCGCCCTCCGTGAGGCGCCCGCGTCCGAGCGGCGGCTGGTCTCGGTCCTGTTCGCAGACCTGGTGGGGTTCACGAGCCTGTCCGAGTCCCGGGACGCGGAGGAGGTCCGGGACCTGCTGTCCAGGTACTTCGACTCCTGCCGCCGCCTGATCTCCCTGTACGGCGGCACCGTGGAGAAGTTCATCGGCGACGCTGTGATGGCGGTCTGGGGCACCCCGGTGGCGCAGGAGGACGACGCCGAACGGGCCGTCCGCACCGCCCTGGACCTGGTGGCCGCGGTGGCGGCGCTGGGCCAGGAGGTGGGCGCGCCCGAGCTCGCCGCCCGGGCGGGCGTCCTGACCGGTGAGGCCGCGGTCACCCTCAACGCCGAGGGGCAGGGGATGGTGGCGGGGGACCTCGTGAACACGGCCTCCCGCATCCAGGCCGTGGCCCAGCCCGGACAGGTGTACGTGGGCGAGACCACCCGGCGCTCCACCGAGGCCGCCATCGCGTACGAGGACGCCGGCACCTTCGAGCTGAAGGGGAAGGCCGAGCCCCTCCCCCTGTGGCGAGCGGTCCGGGTGGTCGCGGCCAGGGGCGGCGCGCTCAAGTCCTTCGGCCTGGAGGCGCCCTTTGTGGGCCGGGACCGCGAGCTCCGCCTGGTGAAGGAGCTGTTCCACGACGCGGCCGAGGAGGGCAAGGCGCACCTGGTCTCCGTGACCGGCATCGGCGGCATCGGCAAGTCCCGGCTGTCCTGGGAGTTCTTCAAGTACCTGGACGGCCTGTCGAACACCGCGTTCTGGCACCGGGGCCGGTGCCTGTCCTACGGCGAGGGCGTCACCTACTGGGCGCTCGCCGAGATGGTGAAGATGCGCGCCCGCATCGCCGAGGAGGAGGACCTCGCCTCCAGCCTGGCCAAGCTCCGGGAGATGCTGGAGGACCTGGTGCCGGACCCCGAAGAGCGCCGGTGGGTGGAGCCGCGGCTGGCCCACCTCCTGGGGCTTGAGGACCGCGTCGCCGCGAGCCGGGAGGACCTGTTCGGCGCGTGGCGGCTGTTCTTCGAGCGGGCCTCCGACCGATTTCCGGTGGTCATGGTGTTCGAGGACCTCCAGTGGGCCGACGCGGCGCTCCTCGACTTCATCGAGCACCTCCTTGAATGGTCCCGCGACCACCCGCTGTTCATCATGGCCCTGGCCCGGCCCGAGCTCTCCGAACGCCACCCGCAGTGGGGAGCGGGCCGGCGCAACTTCACGTCGATCCACCTGGAGCCGCTGTCCAGGCAGGCCATGGAACAGCTCCTGGGCGGCCTCATCCCGGACCTCCCCGACGACGCCCAGGAGATCATCCTGGCCCGAGCGGAAGGGGTCCCGCTGTACGCGGTGGAGACTGTCCGGATGCTGCTGGACCGGGGGCTCCTGGCGCCCGCGGAGGGCGGCTACCGGCTCACCGGGCCCCTCGGTGCGCTGGACGTCCCGGAGACCCTCCACGCCCTGATCGCGGCCCGGCTGGACGGCCTGGAGCCGGACGAGCGCCGGCTGCTCCAGGATGCGTCGGTCCTCGGGAAGACGTTCACCGGCCCCGGCCTGGCGGCCATCACCGGCATGCCCGAGGGCGAGGTCGAGCCCCTGCTGACCTCGCTGGTGCGCAAGGAGATCCTGTCCGTGCAGGCCGACTTCCGGTCTCCGGAGCGCGGCCAGTACGGGTTCCTGCAGGATCTGGTGAAGCGGGTCGCCTACGAGACCGTGGCGAAGAAGGACCGCCGGGCTCGGCACCTCGCGGTGGCGGCGTACCTGGAGACGAACTGGGCCGCGGACGAGGACGAGATCGTCGAGGTCATCGCGTCCCACTACGTGGACGCGTACCTCGCGGTCCCGGACGCCCCCGACGCGCAGGGGATCCGGACCAAGGCGAAGGACACCCTGGCCCGGGCCGGGAGGCGAGCGCAGTCCCTGGCCGCGTACGAGGAAGCGCAGCGCTACTACGAACGCGCGGCGGAGCTGGAGGACGCCCCCGTCCCCCGGGCGGAGCTCACCGAGCTGGCCGGAACGGCTGCCCGGCTGGGAACGCGCAACGACGACGCGGAGGCTCGGTTCACCGAGGCCATCGCGCTGTTCGAGGCGGAGGGCCACACCCACGCCGCGGCTCGCGTCTCCGCGCGCCTGGCCGAGATCCTGTGGTGGGAGCGCGGCCAGACCGACCGCGCGCTCGAGATGCTGGAGGCGTCGTTCGCCGTCCTGGCCGGCGAGGAGCCGGACGAGGATCTCGCCGTCCTGGCCGCGCAGCTGGCCCGGTTCCACTTCTTCAACGGGAACCTTGAGCGGTCGGTGGAGCGAGTCGAGTTCGCGCTGGAGATGGCAGAGGCCCTGTGGCTTCCGGAGACGCTGTCGCAGGCGCTCAACACGAAGGCCCTGGTGCTCAGCGCCCGGGGCCGGTTGGAGGAGTCGCTGGCCCTGCTCCAGCATGCGCTCAGCCTGGCCCTGGATGCCGACGCCGTCACCACGGCCCTTCGCGCTTACATCAACCTCTCGCACAACAGCCAGGAGATGGACCGTCACGAGCTGTCCCGCCGCTACCAGGAGAGCGGCATCGCGCTCGCCCGCAAGTTCGGGATGCGGTGGTTCGAATGGTGGCTGCTCGGCCACCTGGCTACGACGCTCGAGAACGAGGGGAGCTGGGACGAGTCCCTCGAGGTGGGCGGCCAGGTCCCTGACGCGAGGGAGGTCCCGGAGGCCAAGATCGGGTTCGCCACGGCGGCGTGGTCCGGGGTGATGATCCACGCACACCGCGGCGAGCTGGAGGCCGCCGAACGAACCGCGAACGCGGCGTTCGACATCGTCGTCCCCGGAGACGTCCAGGCCACCGCGATGGGGGCGGTGGTTCGCGCCATCGTTCGGCAGGCCCAGGGCCGCCAGGAGGAGGCGCTCGAGGCCGCGCGGGAGGCCCTGGCCGCACACCCGTCGATCGGCCTCCAGCACGGAGCGACCCGGGAAGCCTTCGTCGTCGCCGGCAGCGCCGCGATCGCGCTGGGAGATGCCGCCCAGGTGGAGGAGCTCATCTCGTGGCTGTCACGGAGCCCGCCAGGCCGCGTGCCGCCGTACATGAAGGCGCATCTGGCCCGGTTCCGGGGGCTGGCCGCAGCCGCGTTCGACCCCGATGCGGAGGTCGAGCAGCACCTACAGTCGGCGGCCGGCGCGTTCCGGGAAATCCGCATGCCGTTCTGGGTCGCGGTCACCCAGCTCGAGCTGGGAGAGTGGCTGGCCGGACAGGGCCGGAACGATGAGGCCGAACCGCTCCTGGCGGAGGCGCGAGCGACCTTCGAGCGACTCCGCGCACGCCCGTGGCTGGAGCGGGCGGACCGGGCCATCCCGGTCGCCGCTTCCGGGTGACTCCGGCGCCGGCCGGCCCCTCGCGGTAGGTTCCGCCCGTGCCGCTGGCCATCCTGTTCCTGCTGATCGGCGCCGCCGTGCTGGCGGTGGGCGCCGAGTCCGCCGTCCGAGGCACGGTCCGCTTCGCCGTCGCCGCCGGCGTCTCCGTCTTCGTCCTGGGCGCCCTGCTCTTCGGGATCGACTTCGAGGGTGCGGCCACCGCCATGATCGCGGCCGGACGGGGCCAGACCGCGCTCGCGGCGGGCGAGGCCTACGGCACGGTGATCTTCCTGCTCACCGCGGCCTTCGGGGCAGCCCTGCTGTTCGCCCGCAAGCCGGTGGCCTCGCCGTCGGTGGCCATGGTCGTGGCGCCCTCGCTCCCCATCGCCGCGGGCGCGCTGGCCCTGTACGACGGGACGGTGACCCGCCCGGAAGGGCTGCTCCTGATCATCGTGTACGCCGGATACGTGGCCAGCGTCGTGGCGGAGGGCCGGGGGGTGAAGGAGCGAGCTGAGGAGCTGGAGCGGGAGGCCCAGGAAGTTCGCGGCGGGCGGCTGAAGGCGGGGCTCATCGCGGCGGGCGGGTTCGTCGGGCTGCTGGTGGGAGCGTGGCTACTGGTGCAGGGGGGCGTGCGGATCCTCGACCGGACCGGGCTGGGCGCGGGGTTCGTCGGCGCCGCCATCGTGGGGACGCTGGCCAGCCTGGATGAGGTGCTCCTCGAGATCCTGCCGATCCGCCGGGGCCACCCCGAGCTGGCCACCGGGAACCTGTTCGGCACCGTGGCGGCGTTCACGTCGGCGATCCCGGGCCTGGCCGCCCTGATCCACCCGCTGGTCCTCGACGGCGCGGCCTCGGTGGCGTTCCTGGCCGCCGCGGCGCTGTACGCGCTGGTGGCCGTGTGGTTCCTGCTTCGGGAACGAGCGGGGCGGGTGCTGGGCGTGCTGGTGCTGGCGGCCTATGCCGCGTGGCTGGTCTACGCGGCCTCGCTGTAGGCTCCGGGCCGCGATGACGCGATGACGCGATGACGCGATGAAGGCCGCCAGGTTCCTGGGACCCGGACAGCCGGTGGCCGTGCAGGACGTGCCCGATCCCGCTCCGGGCCCCCAGGAGGTCGTGGTGCGCGTGGAGGCCTGCGGGATCTGCGCGTCCGACCTGCACCTCATCCACGGGGAGATGCCGCCGGTGGTCCCGCCGCCGCTCACCATGGGCCACGAGCCGGCGGGGGTCGTGGCGGCCGTTGGCTCCGGCGTCCCGGTGTGGAAGGAGGGCGACCGCGTGTCGGTGGCGGCCGGCAAGGCCTGCCTGGCCTGCTCGTCCTGCGCCAGCGGCAGGCTGGACGAATGCCGGAACCCCCAGATCATGGGGTTCCACTATGACGGGGCGTGGGCCGAGCAGCTCCTGGTGCCCTTCTCCGCGCTGGCCGCGCTGCCGGAGAACGTCCCGTTCGAGCACGGCGCCATCGCGTGCGACGCCGTCTCCACGCCCTACGCCGCGGTGGTGGACCGGGGAGCATTGCGAGCCGGCGAGCGCGTGGGCCTGTGGGGGATCGGCGGGCTCGGGACCCACGCGGTACAGATCGCGCGGCTGGCGGGCGCGTCGTTCGTGGCGGCGGTGGACCCCTTGCCGGCGGCCCGGGAGCGGGCCCTTTCGCTGGGCGCCGACATCGCGCTCGACCCCTCCGAAGACGTGCCGGCGGCGATCCGCGACGCCACCGGTGGCCGGGGCCTCGACCTCGCCGTCGACCTGATCGGCAAGACCGCAGCGGTCCGCCAGGCGCTGTCCTCCTGCACCCGCGGCGGCCGCGTGGTGCTGGTCGGGCAGTCGTTCGAGTCGCTCGACGCGGGCCCGATCATCCTGCTGTCGGTGGTGGGCCTCAGCATCCTGGGGCACCTCGGGTACAGCAAGCGTCACCTGGAAGAGGTGCTGGCGCTGATGGCGTCGGGCCGGCTGGACGTCTCCGGGTCCATCTCGGACCGGCTTCCGCTGGAGCGGGTGAACGAGGGCATCGACCGCCTGGCCTCGAAGGAGGGTTCGCCGGTCCGGATCATGGTCATGCCCCAGGCCTGACGCGGCGGGCTCAGGACCAGGTGACGGAGACCACGTTCACCTCGGCCGACACACCCTTGAGGGCGACGGCGCGGGGCCCGGACACGGCGCACGAGGGGCCCGCGTCGTCCGCCGTCTCGGCCGAGGCCAGCACCTGCCCGCCGTCGGCCAGCGCCGCGATCCTCGCGGCCACGTGGACCCCCTTGCCGCTGTAGTCGCCGCCTCGCCGGCTGGCCTCGGCGGCGTGGACGCCGATCCGCACGGCCGGGGCGAACCCGTGAGACCGCCGGTGCTCGGCCAGGGCCCGCTGGACCGCGATGGAACACTCGATGGCCCGCCGGGAGGAGTCGAACGCCACGAAGAACCCGTCCCCGGTCCGGTTGACCATCTCACCGCCGTGCCGGACGAACAGCGAACCGAGCGTCTCGTCATGCCAGCGCAGGAGCTGTTCCCAGGCCTCGTCGCCCATCGCCTCGGCCAGGTTGGTCGAGCCGACGATGTCGGTGAACATGAACGTCTTGGTCGTCTTCACCGAAGCGGCATCCCCGTCGGCCGTCGCCCCGATGGCCTGGGCCGCCGCCGCCGCATCCAGCATGGCTCCCAGCCGGTCGAACTCCGCCCGCGCCGCCTCGAGCTCCAGTTCGGCTTCGTCGCCCTGATCGAGCGTCCGGAGGGCCGAGGCCAGGACCATCCGGTCCCTGGCCACGTCGTACGGCGCGCCCACCTCCTGCCAGTGGCGGATCGCCACCCGCAGCTCCTGAGCCGCCTCCTCGGCGTCCCCCCTTGCCAGCAGCACCCGGCCCCGGGCGTCGTGCTTGGTGGCGTGGAGGGCAGGGGACTCGAACACGTCGGTGAGGCCGGACAGCTCCTCGGCCGCCGCGGCGGCGGTGTCCAGGTCGCCGGCGGCGATGGCGATCTCGACCTGGGCGGGAAGCATGCGAGCCCGGGCCCACCGGTCCCAGGTCTGCTCGGCCAGCGCCGCGTTGATGGCCTTGAACGCGGCCTCGACCTTCCCCTCGCCCAGCCGGATCAGCGCGAGGGCCGGCTGGGGCGCCCGGCCCAGGGCATGGGCCTGGCGCAGCGCGTCCTCGGCTCCCTCCAGGTCACCGAGCCGCATGCGGATCTCGCCGAGCGCGTAGAACCCGTCCGCCAGCGGGGGTCCCGCGTTGTAGCCGGCCAGCTCCTGGGTGGCCTGCTGGAGCTCCTCCTCGGCGCGCTGCAGTCCGCCCTGGAGACCCAGGATCTCGGCCCGGTGCACGCGGCAGACGCCCGGAAACCCGTTGATGGCCTGTCGCTCGCACCACCGGTGGGCCGCCTCCGTCCACTCGCTGGCCCGCCGGTAGTCGGTGGTGTCGCGGCAGGAGGAGATCATCGCGCAGTAGGCGATCCCGGTGGTGATCGGCCCGAGGTCGCCGTTCACTGCGGCGATGGTCGCCTCCTCCATCAGAAGGAAGCCCTCCTCGGTGCGCCCCACGGAGATCAGGAGGTCCCCCTGGCGAAGGAGCCCCATCGCCTGGAGGTCGGGGTCCCCGAAGCGGGCGCCGATGTCGACGGCTCTCGCCCCGAGCTCGATGGCCTGGTCGACGGCACCGGTCATCGCCACGCGGAAGCTCTCCGTGAGGGCCAGGTACCCGTGCGCGACGCTCTCCGGCTCCCCCCGGATCAGCCGCTCACCGCGCCCGGCCCAGGCCGAGGCGATGGAGAGCCTCTGCTTCAGCGCGTAGTCCTGCGCGATGGCGAACGCGAGCGTCGCGGCCCGGGTCCCGTCGCCCCGGTCCAGGTACGCCTTGAACGCCCGTTCCTTCGCTTCGGTGGCGAGGTCGGCCCGTGCCGTGAACCACGCGGCCAGCGCCAGCGCCTCGAGGTCCTCCGCCTCCAGCCGTCCCTCCCGGTCCGCCCCGGACAGCAGGTCGAAGGCCTCGTCCCACCGGTGGCCGGCCAGCGCGTCGTGGGCGGCCGGCAGAGCGGACGTGGGTTCGCGCTGGGTCGTCTCCATCGACAGTCATTCTCCACGGCCGCCGGTCGGGCGTCGAGGCCTCTCAGGTCGGGCCCGGGCCGGTCCGATACCTGGAGCGATGGAAACTGACCACGCGGGGGCGGAAGTCATCCGCTTTCCGGGGCATCGCCTCGGCACGATCGAGGAGACCATGGCCGGCCTGCGGGGCTCGGCCACGCCCGACGCCCGCCGGCGCGAGGGGCGGGTCACCGTGCTCGAGGTGGACCTCCGGGGATTCGCAGGCATGGCGGACGCCCTCGGGCGGGCCGGCGCCGAGCGGCTCCTGGCCACCGTCTTCGACCACGCCGTGCGCGCCGTCACCGCCTTCGGCCCCCAGACCGTGTCCGCGTCCGGCGAGCCCACCGGCCCCGTGATCTCGGCCACGTTCGAGGGCGGGGACCATTGCGGCAGGGCCGTCCGGGCGGCGGCGTCGGTGCGCGACACCGTCGACGAGATGCGCCCGTCCGGGCTGCCCGGCTTCCCGGCCTGCGCCGGCATCGACAGCGGCGACGTGATCGAGGCATCGTCGCCGGGAGTTGCCTTTCGCTCCGTGGGAACGGTGCGGATGTTCGCCGCGCGGCTCCGCGAGTTCGCCGGTCCGGGACAGGTCTTCCTGTCGGCGGAGTCCCGCGGGGAGCTGTCCGGACGCATCCAGGCCCGTTCGGTCGGCCAGGTCCGAACCAACGCCGGCGGCGAAACCAGGGAAGCCTTCTGCCTGGTCGACGCCGCGTCCGACCAGGCATCGAGCACACGCGCCATCCCGGGCTGATCGGCTCGGCCAGGCGCCCGTCCCATCTTCGGCCCCGGCTATCCTGTTCCTCGAGACACGATGCGAAGAGCACACGACCAGGTGGCAGCGATCGCGGCCGCCACCCAGCGCGACCGGCTTTTGATCGCTGCGCGGCGGGGAGAGCTCATGGACCGACCGGCGGACCAACTCGCGGCGCTCGTGGAAGCGGCGAGCGCGCTGGCGGCTGCCGGAATCCCCTACGCGCTGATCGGTGGCATCGCGGTCGGGATCCACTCGGAGGTGCCCCGAGCCACGCAGGACATCAATGTCGCGGTCCCCACGAGCATCCCTCGGGACAGGGTCATCTCGGTCCTCACGGCAGCCGGCTTCGAGGTGATGGGAGAGTTCCCGCACAGCCTGAATTTCCAGCACTCTGGGGGGGAGAGGGTCCAGGTGGCGATGGACGAGGCCTTCGACGAGATGATCGAACGGGCCGAGCCGCTCGAAGTGGGAGGTGTGGCGATCACGGTCGTGTCGAAGGACGACCTCATCGCGATGAAGGAACGCGCCGCCAGAGACCCGGGTCGTCGGCCCAGCAAGGCGCTCCGCGATCAGGCGGACGTCGAACTGCTCCGAGGCGACGTCCCCGAGCCGGGCGAAGGCTGGTAGCCCGGCCGACAGCTCGAGACCGCTTCTGCCTGGCCCATCGCCCCGGAAGCCATCGGACATGAAGTCCCAGAAGCACTAGGCAATGCCGCGATACCACGATTCCTTGTGGGCCTGATCGGACTCGAACTTTGGCGCGCCGGTTCCGGATGGTCCCTTTGCGCGTCGCTGGGTGGGTTTGGGCAGCGAATGACGGGTTCTCGTTCCGCCCCGCTGCATGATCGAGGTAGTGGGACGGCTTCGGGTGGTGATCGTGGGCGGAGGCTTCGGCGGGCTGGCCTGCGCCCGGAAGCTCGACGGAGAGCCCGTCGACGTGCTGCTGATCGACGCGCACAACTACCACCTGTTCACGCCGCTGCTGTACCAGGCGCTCCCAGGCCTGCCCGTCTGACCTCCCGGCCTTCCCCGACCGCGTCCGCGGGCCCGCCGCGTACCATCGGGGCGCCGTGCCGCTTCGCAACCGGGTCACCCCATTCGGAGACATCATCGTCACCGAAGCGCGGGGGCTCCTGTTCGGCAACCGGGGAGTCCTCCACGACGAACACGGCCGCCTGGTCCGGGCGTGGCAGGTCAGGCGGTGGATCGCCTGCCGGCTCCAGTTCAAGGGAAGACGCCGGGAGCTCCTCCGGCCGGGTCGGTTCACCGAGCTGTTCTTCCTGGATGAGGCGACGGCGTTCGCCGCCGGCCACCGCCCCTGCGCCGAGTGCCGCCGGGAGGACTTCCTCCGCTTTCGCCGGGCGTGGGGAGCGACCCACCCAGGAGCCTCGCTTCGGGTCGACGACATCGACCGGGTGCTCCACGCCGAGCGGCTGGATCCCGGCGGGGCGAAGCGCCTCCACGCGGCGCGACTCGGCGACCTGCCCGACGGAGCGATGGTTCGGCAAGACGATCGGGCCTGGCTTCTCCTCGACGGCGAGCTTCTGGCCTGGTCCCCGTCCGGCTACGGCGAGCGGCGTGCGGCGGCCGGACCGGCCACGGTCCAGGTGCTCATGCCGCCGTCCGTCATCGGGGTCATCCGGGCCGGCTACGAACCGGGCATCCATCCCACCGCCGGGAGCACCTGAGCAAGCCCTAACTCGCCGCCGGCCGTCGTCTTGTTCCGGGTTCCCGCGACCCCTACCCTGCTGATGCGTGGACAGTGGTGAGGAGACGGACGGTCGGTCACCGGCCGACTCCACCGCTGAGGGAGCGCTCGACCGAAGTGTCCGCCACCTCCTGGCCCTCCAGTACCCGGACGGGCGCTGGGAGGGCGAGATGGTATGGAACACCATGCTGGCCTCGCAGTACGTGCTGGTGAGAAGGATCACCGGGCGGTGGCCCCTCGAGGAGGAGGCGGTGCGCCGGGTCATCCGGCACTTCGCCCTCACCCGGCGCGACGACGGATCCTGGCCCATGCATCGGGAGGGCCCCGGGTATGTCTACCTGACGACGCTGGCGTACGTCGCGCTGCGGGCCCTCGGCATCGACGCCGACGATCCCTTGGTCGCGCCGGCTCGTCGCTGGGTCCGGTCGCGGCCCGGTGGGGTGCTGGCCATCCCGACCTGGGGGAAGCTCTGGCTGGCCATGGTGGGACTCTACGGCTACGAGGGCGTCTCCCCCATCCCACCCGAGGCGTTCCTCCTTCCCCATTGGATGCCGTTGCACCCGGACTCGCTCTACTGCCACACCCGTCAGGGGTATCTGGGGATGGCGTTCCTCTACGGGAGCCGGTTCCGTGGCTCGCTCGGCGATCTCACGGACGACCTCAGGAGCGAGCTCTACGACACGCCATACGAGCGGATCGACTTCGCCCGACATCGCACCCACGTCGCCCAGACCGACCTGTTCGTGCGTCCCAACGCCCTGGTTCGCGCGATCCTCGCCGTGCTCGCGGCGGCCGAGCGGCATCCGATCGCGTCCGTCCGTCGCCGGGCGCTCAGCACGTGCCTGGATCGGATCGTTCTCGAGCAGCGGCAGAGCGCACACCTCGGTCTCTCCCCCGTCGACGGGCTCCTCAACTGCCTGGCGATGTTCGCCGCCGGCGTGCCGGAGGACCAGCTCGATCGAAGCCTTCGCGGCGTCGGGCACTGGCGGTGGGAGGACGAGGAGGATGGCCTGCGCTACACCGGGGCCAGGTCCAGCGCCTGGGACACGGCCTTCGCCGTCCGGGCCGTCTCGGAAGCGCGGCAAGCATCGACGACACGGGGCCAGGACCCGGTGGTGGGGCTCGAGCCCGCCCTGCGCCGCGCCCACCGGTGGCTCCAGCAGACGCAGCTTCGCGAGGAGATTTCGAACCCTGCCGGCGCCGCCCGAGACTCCGTGGTCGGCGGATGGTGTTTCTCCGACGGGGCGCATCGCTGGCCGGTCAGCGACTGCACCGCCGAGGCGCTCTCCGCGATCCTCGCGGTGGAGTCCGCCGGCCTCGTTCCCGCCGAGGAGCGGTTCTCGGACCAGTGGCTCCGGCAGGCGGCGCGCTTCGTGCTCGCCCGGCAGAACCCGGACGGCGGGTTCGCCTCCTACGAACGACGCCGCGGCGGCCGGATGCTCGAGCGCGTCAACCCGACCGAGCTGTACGCGAACTGCATGACCGAGCGGTCCTACACCGAGTGCACGGCCTCGTGCGTCGGCGCGCTGGCGAGATACCAGCGAGCGTTCCCCACCTCGTCCGTGGGCCTCGGCTCCGCCATCGGGCGGGGGGTCTGGTTCCTGCGACGACGGCAGCGCTCCGACGGGTCGTACCCGGGTGCGTGGGGCGTCAACTTCACGTATGCGATCTTCCACGTGATCGAGGCCCTGCGCGAGACCGGGATCGCGGCCACGGACGACACGATCGTTCGGGCGACCGCATGGCTGCTGTCCAAGCAGAAGCCGGACGGTGGCTGGGGGGAGCACTGGACGAGTTGCCGCCTCGATCGGTACGTGGAGCATCCCGAGAGCCAGGCCACCATGACCGCGTGGGCTCTCCTGGCCCTCCTGCGCTCGGTGGGACCAGAGCACCCGGCCGTTCGTAAGGGCGTCGCCTTCCTGGGCTCCCTCCAGGGCACGGACGGCGCATGGCCCGGCCAGTCCCAGGCCGGGGTCTTCTTCGCGGTCGCACTGGTCGACTATCGGTTGTACAAGGACGTCTTCCCGACCTGGGCGCTGGCAAGGTCCGCCGCCATCGATCCACTTCGTCGCTGAAGCGGCCCCGTCCCGATCGGGCCTGGTTCCTCTGGAGGGTGAAGGTCCACGCGGCCGCATAATCGAGGTGTGGGACGGCTTCGGGTGGTGATCGTGGGGGGAGGCTTCGGTGGGCTGGCCTGCGCCCGGAAGCTCGACGGCGAGCCCGTCGACGTGCTGCTGATCGACGCGCACAACTACCACCTGTTCACGCCGCTGCTCTACCAGGTGGCCACCGCGCTGCTGAACCCGTCCGACATCGCCTACCCGCTGCGGAAGGTGTTCCGGCGGTCACCGAACGTGCGGTTCCGACAGGCCCTGGTGGCCGGCGTGGACTTCCAGGCGAAGACCGTGTCCACCCACGACCGCGAACGGATCCCGTACGACCGCCTGGTCCTGGCGACGGGCAGCGTCAATGACTACTTCGGGAACCAGGCCGTGGCCAGCCACGCCATCGGCCTGAAGAACCTGCCGGAGGCGATGCGCCTTCGCAACCACGTCCTGGCCTGCCTGGAGCGGGCCAGCCGAGCCTCCGACCCCGAGGAGCGCAGGGAATGGCTGACCTTCGTCGTGGTGGGAGGCGGTCCGACCGGCGTGGAGTACGCGGGCGCCCTCGGCGAGCTGCTCCGGCTGGTCCTCGGGCGGGACTATCCGGAGCTCCAGCTCGAGGAGTCCAGGATCATCCTGGTGGAGGGACAGGACCGCCTGCTGGGCCAGTTCCCGGGGCGCCTCGGCCAGTACGCCGCGCGGACCCTGGCCAAGCGGGGCATCGAGGTCCGCATGTCCACGCTGGTGCACTCGGCCGACGCCGGCTCGGTCAGCCTGTCGACGGGAGACGCCATCCGCACCCGGATGGTGGTGTGGTCCGCGGGGGTCCGTCCCGTGGACCCGCTGGGAGAGGCCGAGGCGCAGCGGGGCCGCGCCGGCAGATTGGTCGTGGACGATCACCTCCGGGTGGGCGGGGTGGAGGGAGTGTTCGCCCTCGGAGACGCCGCCGCGGCCCGTGGCGGGACCGACGCGGACCTTCCCATGCTGTCACCGCCCGCGATGCAGGAGGGCCGGTATGTGGCGCGACACCTGACCGAGGAGGCCCATGGGCGCCCGCCCGATCGATCCCCGTTCCGGTATGTGGACAAGGGGACGATGGCGACCATCGGACGGAACTCCGCGGTGGCCCAGGTGCGCGGCCTCCGGTTCCGGGGCTTCCCCGGCTGGGTGGCCTGGCTGGCCGTGCACATCTACTACCTGATCGGGTTCCGCAACCGCCTGGCCGTCCTGTGGTCGTGGGCCTGGAACTACCTGAAGAAGGACCGGGCCATCCGGATCATCGCCCGCAGCCAGGCCGACCCGCTGACCGACGAGCTGGACGAGACGGCTCCCGGCACGCCCGCTGACCCGGGCGGCGACCCCTACAGCGGCAGGATCGCCAGGTAGTCGTCCTGCTGGGCCACGGGGACCCCCTTGCCCAGCAGCTTCTCGTGCGAGTAGTTCGCGTTGAAGCCGACGTACGCCTTGCCCTGGTCGACGAACACCTCGATGTAGTCGCCCACGAACGCGCCGCCCAGGACGGGGTCGGCCTCCGGCTCGTTCGACACCGCGGTGACCCGCTGGCGGTGGCCGGACCGGACCGTTCCGGTGGCCGGGTTGACCGCCACCAGCTCCACGTCCTGCCGGTTCTGGAACACCGGGTCGAACCGGCTGGTGTACCAGGCCACCGCCAGGTCCCCGGACGGATCGGTGGCGATGGTCGGGAAGTAGTTGTCGCCGCCCTTGGACAGGATCCGGACGCCGCTCCACGTGGCGCCGTCGTCGTCGGAGTACCGCAGCTTGATGCGGGGCTCCTCGCAGATGTTGGCCAGCGGGCGGAACTTGCATCCCTCCCACACCACGAAGACCCGGGGATGGCCGTCCACCATGGCCACCGTGCTCTTCGGATACGTCGAGACCCGGAAGTCCTCGGAATGCAGGAACCCGCCGAACGGGATGGGCAGGCTCTCCACGGCGACGACCCGGGTTGGACCGAAGTCGGTGCTCCCGGCCTCGGCGACGCGCATCTTGATGGTGAACTGCTGGGGCGTTCCCTCCAGCTCGCCGGCGACGTCGACCCACGTCAGGTAGGTCCGGTTGTCCGGGCCGATGGTCACGTCGCCGAACTGGACGTCCTCGTCCGAGCCGCTGATCTGGATGGGAGCGGTGCACGTCGCGAGGTCCGCCGTGCACCGGACCGCGAAGATGCTCGCGGTGAAATCGAGGGGGCCCGGCCCGGTGGCGGTGAAGTCCGTGTACACGACCCACACGTGCTGGCCGTCGCCGGTGTCCCCCACGTCGAACCAGGGCTTGTCCAGGAAGTGGCTGGGGTCCGGCGCGGTGGCGACGAGGCGGCGGTTGGGCCAGCACGACGACGCCGTCCCACCCGGGCAGGAGTTCAACTGGGACACCGTGGTGCGGTAGATCCCGATGCCGCTCGGGAACATGCTCACCGGGTCGAAGGCCAGCCCGCCCGCGAACAGGTTGCAGGAGGCGTCCGCGACCATCACGGGGTCGCCGCCCGACGGGACGTTCAGGCCATCCTGCGAGATCGGCGGCAGGAGCCCCTCCTTCTGGACGCTCTTCCCGCCGGTCGTCGAGAGGTACCAGCCGGTGGTGTTGCCCTGCGGATCGACGAGGCCCCGGTAGTCGTTCGCCCCCATCAGCACGACGTCGGGGTCGCTCCGGCACACCGTGACGGTCTCCTCGTTCTGAGGCATCCCGCTGTGGTCCTTATTGAACACGACGGCGGGACCCTGGATCCCCTGCCTGGGAGCGCTCTCGGTGGCCGGGGTGCCGCCCTTGCGGGCCAGCGCCATGGCCCGGTTCGCGGCCTGGAACCGGCCCCGGAGCTCGGGCGGAGCCTTCTCCGGATGCGACAGCCAGTACCGCACCGCAACGCTCTGCGACAGCTGGGCCCACTGCCCGGCGCCGAAGGGTGCTCGGGGCTCCTCCGCGCCCTGCGCCGGCAACGCGAGAAGGCCCAAAGCCAGGGCGAACAGCCCCAGGCGGGCGAGCCGCGACACCGTTCGTCGTTCCAGCGCTTCCCCTTTCGAGGCCGGGGCCCGTGACGGGCCGTGCTCCGCCCGCCGCGGCATCGTGGGAGGCCGGACGGGGTCCGAGGATATCGGGACGAAACGGGAAACCGCAATGGGGCGCAGCGACGGCGTGAGCCGGGGGGCTACGTGAGCGAGCCGCCCGTGGCCAGCACGTCCACGGCGACGGCCGCGAACAGTAGGGCGAGGTACGCATTCGACGTGTGGAACAGGCGCATGGCCCTGGCCAGGGACGGGTCCCGCCGGAGCCCCAGGGCTCGAGTGGCCAGCCAGATCCACAGGCCGGCCGCGGCAACCGCGTAGACCGGCCCGAGATGTGCGACCGGAGCGAGGACGAGGCTCATCGGCAACAGGGCAGCCGTGTAGCGGACGATCCGCTTCGTGGTCTCCTCGACACCCCGCACCACCGGCAGCATCGGAACCCCCGCCTCCCGATAGTCGTCCACGTACCGGAGCGACAGCGCCCAGAAGTGGGGTGGGGTCCACAGGAACACCACCCCGAACAGCAGGAGCGCCGGAACCCCCACCCGCCCCGTGACCGCCGCCCATCCCACCAGGGCCGGGATCGCCCCGGCCGCCCCGCCGATCACGATGTTCTGCGGCGTGGTCCTCTTCATCCAGGCCGTGTACACGAACACGTAGAACAGGATGGCCAGGGCCGACAACGCGGCAGCGAGCACGTTCGTCGTCAGGGCCAGCCACGCGGTGGACACCAGGGCGAGGACGACGCCGAAGCGAAACGCGGCACCCGGCTCGACGGCATGACGGGGAAGCGGCCGCTGCCTGGTCCGGCTCATCTTCGAGTCGATGTCCCGGTCGAGATAGCAGTTGATCGCGTTGGCCGCCCCGGCAGCCATGGATCCGCCGAGCAGCGTCGCCAGGATCAGCCAGGGCGACGGCACGGCCCGGGCCGCCAGGATCATGGCCGGAACGGTCGTGATCAGCAGCAGGATCACGATCCGGGGCTTGGTCAGCTGGAGATACGCCCGCCCCACGGCCAGGGCCGGGACAGATCGAGGCGCCTCGGCGACGCCCCCGACGCCCCCTGGGGGCAGCCGGTAGGCGAGCGCGCACAGGGCCACCATGGCCGCCCACAGCACCCCGCTGAGAGCCTGATGCCACGTGGCGAGCGTCGTGGCCGAGCGGAGGCCCAGGGGGCCGTCCGCGGCCAGCGCCTCCAGCAGGGACAGGACGACGACGGCCGCCATCAACACCCGGATGGCCGGACGGCGCCGCTCCCCTCGGACGGTGAGCCAGGCCAGGGCCACCAGCCCGAGCAGGAGCGCGGCCCCGCCCGCCTCGTGGAGGGCCCGGAATGCCGTGGGCGGGGCGGCCTCGGAGGCCCCGGCCAGCATCACCGCGAACATCCCGAAGGCGAGGGCGAGCGATGTCCGCGCCACCAGGAGGTGGGCGCCACGAGGCCGCCATTCCCGCATCCGGAATGCCGACGCCAGAGCGGTGAGCACCGACGCCGCGATGAGCAGCAGCATGCTGGCTAGCCGTCCCGCGGTGGCGGGACCGGGCTCCGCCGCTCCCGAGGCGACGACGGCCACCGCGGCGGCGCCCGCCGCTGCCGCCGTGGCCGCCACCGCAAGGCTCGCCGGGGCAGCCCACGACGTCCGGGTGGCCGGAACCCGCACCGCGTTCATCCCGGGGTCGACCCCGTGGCTCGAGCGACGTCATGGACCCGCCGGGCGTCCTCGCGCTCGGCTTCCCGCTCCTCACGAGCCAGCCAGTCGAACAGCACGGCGCCGAGGGCCACGACCATGACGAGCATCCCTCCCTCCCACATCAGAGCCCCGGCCAGATGCTGGTCGCCCAGAGGCGACAGCCCGAGCGAGCGTGTGCTCGCGACGTAGGGCTGGTACAGGACGTGGCTCGCGCTGTAGATGGCCAGCCCGAGGACCGCCGTCACCGGCATGGACAGGAACAGGTACAGCAGGCGGGCCGGATGCGACAGCCGCCGCGGGCTGGGATCGAGCCCCACCACCGGCAGCCAGAACAGCAGGGCCGCCACCAGGTACGCCACGTGCTCGAGCGTGTGGATGGCCTCGCTTCGGACCGCGGCGACGTACAACGGGGGCACGTGCGTGGCCCACATCACCGCCGCGAACAGGGCCCACCCGAGCACCGGCCAGCCCACCACCCTTCCCACGGGACCGTGCAGCACGGGCAGGAGCACCGAGCGGCGCACGCCACGTGAGGATGCCTGGAGCGCGAGCATGGCCGGGGTGCCCAGGACCAGCAACGGGGCCGCCACCATGGTGATCATCAGGTGCTGGGCCATGTGCACCGACAGCAACCGACCCGCGTAGGCGTGCACCGGAGACTCCAGCGCGACCAGGAGCACCCCCAGGCCGGCGAAGAAGAAGCTGGCCCGGCGCCGGGGAAAGGCGGAAGGACCGCGGGTCCGCCACACGCGCCGGGCCGCCACCAGATACAGGGTCGCCGCCGCGACCGTCAGGGCGAACGGCACCGGGTCGAATCTCCACGACGTCAGGAACGTTGCTGGGGTCATGACCGGGCGAGCCGCTCCTGGGCGGGGGCGGTCAACTCCGGCCGATGTCCGTTCCCGACCAGCGGGAGGAGCAGCTCGAACACGCTTCCCTCCCCGGGAGTGCTGTGGACGGACACCCGGCCGCCGTGCGCCTCGACCACCGTCTTCACGATGGAGAGTCCCAGCCCGAACCCGCCGCCTTCCCTGCTCCGGCCGAGATCGGCCCGAGCGAACCGGTCGAAGATCCGGTCGAGGTCGGGCGGTTCGATCCCGGAGCCTCCGTCGGCGACGGAGATGGCGGCCATGCCGTCACGCCGGTGCACCGAGACCCTGATCTGCTGCTCCGGGGTGGTGTGCTTGACCGCGTTCTCGATCAGCGCGTCGATGGCGAGGGACAGCCGGTCCTGGTCGGCCTCGACCGTGGCTTCCTCCACGTCGTCCAGGACCCACACACGTGGAACCGGCGTCCACCGCCGGAGGGTCTCCACCACCACGGGCTCCACGTCGATCCGGCTCGGCCGGATGAAGTCGGGATGCTCCGAGGCGGCCAGCAGCAGGAGGCGGTCCGCGAGGCGTCGCAGGCGGGTGAGCTCGTCCACGACGACGCGGAGGTCCTCCCGCACCAGCGGGTCGCCGGTCGACCCGTGGACGAGCTCGGCGTGGCCGAGGGCGACGGTGATGGGGGTCCGGAGCTCGTGCGAGGCGTCCTGGAGGAACCGCCGTTCCCGATCTAGGACCCGGGCGATCGCTTCGTTCGCTCGCTGGAGCTGGTCCATGGCCGCCTGCCGGCGCCTGGCGTGCCACACCATGGCCAGGAACATGGCCGACATCAGCGGGACCTCGGTGAGCTCGTCGGCGGGCTGCGCGCCCTTCAGCACGTCGAGGTAGATGAACGTCGCGGTGGTCAGGATCACCGCCCCCAGGGTCCACAGGGTTGGGCGGACCCCCCAGACCCGGAACCCGTACAGCAGCGTCAGGCTGACCCAGATGAAGTGGAACGGGACGGTCTCCCACTCCGCCAGCAGCAGCATCGCCGTGAGGTTGGCGGCGCTGAAGACGACCCAGGCCAGGTCGATCCACTTGAGGCCCCGCGTCCACGACCGCCGCTCAGCCGGCTTGGACACGGTACCCCTCACCACGGACCGTCTCGATGGCGTCGGCCCCCAGCTTCCGCCTGAGCCGCCCCACGTACACGTCCAGGACGTTCGACCCGGACTCGAAGAAGTAGCCCCACACCCCCGAGAGCAGCCGCTCCTTCGACATGGTCTGTCCGGCATTGGCCATGAGGTGCTGGAGCAGCAGGAACTCTCGCTCGGCGAGCGGGGTGGGTCCCCCACCGGAATCGGCCTCCCGCCGGATCAGGTCCAGCCGCAGGTGGCCCGCCGAGAGCTCGGTCTTCCCCGGCTCCCGGGTCCGCCGGAGCCGGGCCCGAACCCTGGCCACCAGCTCCTCCAGCGAGAACGGCTTGGCCAGATAGTCCTCGGCCCCGAGCTCCAGGCACCTCACCTTCGAGGCCGGGTCCCCCAGGGCCGAGAGGACCACGATGGCTTGGGACGGCCTCACCTCGAGGATCCGGGTGAGGACCGCCACGCCGTCCATGTGGGGCATCAGCAGGTCCAGGATGACCAGGTCGTAGCGCTCGGTGGTGGCCGCGCGAAGCCCTTCGGCCGCGTCGGCGACGGCGTCAACCAGGAATCCGTGGGAACGCAGGCCGCGGGAGACGAAGTTGAGGATCCGGTGCTCGTCGTCGATGACGAGGATCCGAGCCAACCCGGCGACCTGCCTCGCGGCTGTCTGCAATCCGTCCCCCCAGGTCCTGGCACGCGCAAGGGTAGCGGTCCCGGACTCCCGCGAACAGAGGGGCGGTCGCTCCTGTGCATGACAGTTCTGTCATCGGAACCCCTGCACACAGGGGTTCCGGGACTCTCCCCGGTGACACTTCTGTCATGTGCTTGATTTGCACCGCCGGCCGGGTACTGACTGTGGACGTGGACGGCGGATCGCTCCGGCGCGGCCGGGGCGACGGGGCGAGGAGGTGACTATGCGGGGCATGAGGTCATCCGGCCGGACGGGGATCCGCCCGGTCTTGGCCGTGGCGCTGGTATCGGTCCTGGCGCTCGTGGCTTCCGGGTGCTCGAAGAGCGCGAAGACGACGCCGGCGTACGACGTCTTCGTCCAGAAGTTCCGCTTCCACAACATGCCGGCAACCCTCTCCGGAGGCAACATCTTCATCAACTTCTCGAACAAGGAATCGGACACCATCACCCACGAGATGGTGCTGGTCCAGCTGCCATCCGGGAAGACGTCGGACGACATCATCGCCGACGCCAAGACCGGCGGGACGGGGTCGGAGGACGAGTGGCTCCACTTCGGTGAGATCCCCGAGGTGGACACCGGCGCCACGAAGACAGGACTGTTCGATCTCCCGGCCGGAACCTACGCGCTGGCCTGCTGGCAGACGGGCAATCTGGGGGGAGGCAAGGGAACTCCCCACGCGGCGCGCGGGATGGTGTTCCAGTTCACGGTGACCTAGGGAGCCATGCGGGCTCGAGGTCGCCTTCTCGCCGGCGCGGCGGCGTGCTCGCTGCTCCTGGCAGGTTGCGCCAAGCAGGGCGCGACGGCCCAGGGGCAGGAGGTGCACCACCTCTACGGGATCATCTTCGTCCTCGGCGCGTTCGTGTTCCTGCTCGTGGAGGGCCTCCTGCTGTTTTCGATCGTCCGCTTCCGGAAACGCGACGATGTCGAGCCGCCCCAGACCGCCGGCAGCAACCGCGCCCTGATCGGGTTCTTCGCGTTCGGGATCGTCCTCGTCGCGGTGCTCTTCCCGTTCGGAGAACAGGCGCTGTCATCCGTCCAGAAGAACGAGCCCCCGCTCGTGAACATCCGGATCGAGGCGTTCCAGTGGGAGTGGACCGCCTTCTATCCCAACGAGGGCATCTTCACGACCGGCAAGACCCTGGTCCGGCCGTTGGTCATCGAGGTCCCGGTGGACGAGCCGGTCCACGTCACGCTGGTGTCCCGTGACGTCATGCACGAGTTCTTCATCCCGGCGTTCCTGTTCATGCGCAACGCCTTCCCGGGCCATCCCAATTCCTTCACGTTCACTCCCACTCGGCTGGGGACGTTCCCCGGCCAGTGCGCCGAGTTCTGCGGCCTGTGGCACTCCCGCATGACCTTCATCCTCAAGGTGGTCCCGTCCATCGACTACTCGGACTGGGTGAAGACCAAGATCCATCAGGCCATCGGTGGCACGTGCGAGCCGAAGGGGAGCTCGCTCCACCTCACGGCCCACAACACGTCGTGGGACACCAACTGCATCGCCATCGACGCGGGCTCCACGCTGGCGCTCACGGTGACGAACCTGGACCAGGGCATCGACCACAACTTCGGCATCTGGCCCAGCCTCCAGGCCTCCTTCGCCAAGAAGGGGGAGCTGTTCGAGACGGGTCGGTTCCCCGGGGTGGCCACGAAGTCGTTCCAGGTGTCGCAGGTCTCCTCGCTCCCGCCCGGCCACTACTACTTCCAGTGCGACGTCCACGGCGTGGCCATGGCCGGCGCGTTCATCGTGAAGTGAGGGGGTGATCGATGGCCGTCACCGAGGTCCGGCCGCACGCCCTGGCACCCCAGCCCCGGGGCCGCCTGATGGGTTGGCTGACCACCACCGACCACAAGAAGATCGGCATCCTGTACTGGATCAACTCGTTCGCGTTCTTCTTCATCGCCGGGATCTTGGCCCTGCTCATGCGGACGGAGCTGGCCCGTCCCGGCACGCAGTTCCTGAGCGCCCACGCCTACAACGAGGTGTTCACGGAGCACGGGACGCTGATGATCTTCCTGTTCATCTTCCCGGTCCTGTCGGGCTTCGGGAACTACTTCGTGCCCCTCCAGATCGGGGCCCTCGACATGGCGTTCCCCCGGGTCAACGCCCTGTCGTTCTGGCTGCTCCCGGTGGGAGGGCTGTCGATCGTGGGAGGGTTCCTGGCGAAGGGCGGGGCCGTCGCGTGCGGGTGGACCTGCTTCGCGCCGCTCTCGCTCCAGGGCAAGACGGGAGAGGACCTGTGGATCGCCGGCCTGCTCCTGGTGGGTGCGGCGTCGATCCTCGGCGCGATCAACTTCATCGTGACCATCCTCAGGATGCGCGCGCCGGGGATGAGCATGATGCGGATGCCCATCTTCTGCTGGAGCATCCTGGCCACCTCGTTGCTCGTCGTCCTGGCGACCCCCGTGATCACGGCCGGCCTGGTGATGCTGTTCGCGGAGCGTCACCTGGGGGCCGTGTTCTTCGATCCTACACACGGCGGAAACGCCATCTACTGGCAGCACATCTTCTGGTTCTTCGGGCACCCCGAGGTGTACATGCTCGTCCTCGGAGCCTGGGGCATCGTGAGCGAGATCCTGCCGGTCTTCTCGGGCAAGCCGCTGTTCGGCTACCGGGGCGTGGTGCTCGCATTCCTCCTCATCACCGCCCTGTCGTTCACGGTGTGGGCCCACCACATGTTCGTGACGGGCCAGGTCCAGCTGTCGTTCTTCAGCGTGACCACGGAGATGATCTCGATCCCCACCGGGGTCCTGTTCTTCAACTGGCTGGCCACGCTGTGGAAGGGGAAGCTGCGGCTCGAGCCCCCCATGCTGTTCGCCCTGGGATTCGTCTCCATGTTCCTGATCGGGGGGATCGACGGCGTGTGGATGGCCTCCCCGGCCATGGACTTCGCCATCCACGACACGTACTGGGTGGTGGCGCACTTCCATTACGTGCTGTTCGGTGGAACCGTGTTCGGCGTGATGGCCGGCCTGTACTACTGGTTCCCCAAGATCACCGGCCGGATGATGTCCAGGAAGCTCGGCCTGTGGCACTTCTGGCTCCAGCTCATCGGATTCAACCTCACCTTCTTCCCCATGCACGTCCTGGGGCTGGAGGGCATGCCGCGGCGGGTGGCCGACTACGCCTCCAACCGGGGCTGGAACCTGTGGAACTTCATGTCCAGCGTGGGCGCGTTCGTGATCGCCGCGTCGATGGCCGTGTTCCTGGTGAACGTGATCACCACGATGCGCAAGCCGAGGTCCGCTCCGGCCGACCCGTGGGGGGCCAACACGCTGGAGTGGGCGACCTCCTCGCCGCCGCCCCCGCACAACTTCGACGTGCTGCCGCCCATCCGATCCGAGCGGCCGGTGTACGACGCGCGGGCCGCGGTGCGCGCCGCCGAGGAGGGAGCGTGAGCGCGGTGGACGCGAGAGCCGACGAGCGCGCGGTCCGGGGCACCAGCAGCCCGGTCCTGGGAATGGTGCTGTTCGTGGCCTCGGAGGCCATGTTCTTCGCGGCCTTCTTCGCCGTCTACGCCATCGACTACTCCTCCTCCCGGATCTGGCCGCCTCGCGGCATCGTCGTCCCGTCGCTGGCCCTTCCGTCCGTGGCCACCGCCCTCATCGCCGCCAGCAGCGTGTCGGTGCAGCTCGGGCGAAGGGCCATCCGCCGCGGGGACGTCGGGGCCCTGAACCGGTGGGTGGGGGCCACGCTTCTGCTGGGGGTGGGGTTCGCGGTCCTCCAGCTGGCCGGCTACTCCCAGGTCGACTTCGGGATCTCCGCGGGCGTGTTCGGCTCCCTGTTCTACATGATGACCGGGATCGCCCTGGCCCACGTGGTGGGCGGCGTCGTCTTCCTGGTGATGGTCCTGACGCGGTCGATGACCGGCCAGCTCACCATGATCCGCCACGATTCCGCGGAGGCGGCCGCCATCTACTGGCATTTCGTGGTGGTGGTGTCGATCGCCATCTACCTGGCGTTCTTCGTCCTGGCCTCCGTCTCCACGAAGGGGCCATGAGGTGAGCCTGTACGCTCGGATCGCGCTCGGGCTGGCGGTGTTCCTCGGCGTCGCCGGCGTCGTCTACGCGGTGGCGTCGCACGAGTACGTCGGGACGTCGCTGCTCCTCATCGCCACCGCCTGTTTCGCGTTCCTGGGGTTGTACGTGCGTCGGGCCGTCAGGGCGGCAGCCGCCGAATCGAGAGCGGACTCGGCCGAGAAGGCCGAGGAGCCTCACATCGCGCCGACCATCTGGCCGTTCGTGTTCTCGCTGGCCGCGGTGGGGCTGGCGCTCGGCGCCATCGTCAGCCGCTGGCTGATCCCGGTGGGGGCAGCACTGTTCGTCGCGGCGGGAGTCGGTTGGTTCCTGGACGTGGGCCGGCAGTGGGGCCACGGGCGGCAGCGATGAGGCGGCGCGGGGAGTAGGGTCGATGGGATGAGGCGGCTCTACGATCGTTGTGCCCGGTGCGGGGTCGCCGTGCCCCTGGGCCGCTCGGTGTGCCGGGCGTGCAATCCGGCCGACCTGCCGAGCCCCAGCCCGTCGCAGTACCACGCCGTCGTGTACCTGGCGATCGTGCTCACCCTGGTGCTCGCGACCATCGTGGTGCTGATCCGGGCCTGATCCGGGCCCTCGCCCAGGATCAGCTGCGCGCGATGCGCTCGGCCCGGTCCTTCAGGGCGGCGAACTGGAGGGGGTCGGTGGTGAACGTTCCCAGCCGCACCGGGTCGTACCGTGTGCCATGGCAGTCGGAGGCGCCGGTCGCCACCAGGCCGAGCTCGGCCGCCAGGTCCCGGTAGTAGGCGCGCTGCTCCGGCGTGTGGTCCGGGTGGTCGGCCTCCAGGCCGGCCATGCCGCCCTCCGCCATGGCCTCGATGAGCTCGGTGGGCACGGACCGCTGCCTCGCCCACATCCCCGGATGAGCCAGGACGCACACCCCGCCGGCCCGGCGGATGAGCTCCAGGGCGTCCAGCGGGTGCAGCGCGTGCTTGGGCACGTCGGCTCTGCCTCCGTCGGCGATGAACTCCTCGGTGAACGCGTCCTCCTCCGTCGCCACCACGCCGGCCTCGACGAGGGCCTGGGCCACGTGGGGCCGGACGATGCTGCTGTCGCCGGCGATCTCGCGGACCCGCTCGAACGAGATCGGATAGCCGAGGGCCTGGAGCTTCTCCACCATCCGCTCGCCCCGGCGGAACCGGTCGTCGCGCAGCCGCTGGAGCTCTTCCTGGAGGGCCGGGTCGTCGCGGTCCATCCAGTAGCACAGAACGTGCACGCTGGCTCCCTCGTAGATCGCTGAGAACTCCACCCCGGGGACGATCTCCAGCGGCGTGCCGGCGGCCGCCTCCGTCGCCTCGTCCAGGCCGTCGGTGGTGTCGTGGTCGGTGACCGCGAGCACGTCCAGGCCCCGGTCCAGGGCCAGCCGGACCAGCTCCGCCGGCGTGAACGTCCCGTCAGATCGGCTGGTGTGCGCGTGCAGGTCGATGCCGCCCATGAGCCGGCCATGCTACCGGGCTTCAGGCGCCCCTTACACGCCTATGGGCGCTGACGACGCCGGGACCACCACAGGCCGGCCACCCAGGCGATCTCGACCAGAACGACGGCCGGCAAGGCGAGCCAGGGACTGATGAACGAGGCGGGGACGGCGAACAGCGCCCAGCTCGCCAGGCGGATCCACCAGTGGATGTTCCCGTGGTGCAGATCGTGGTCCAGCATGGCCAGCCGGCGCCCCAGCCTGGCCAGTGCCCCCGAGGGCCCCGCCCAGACGTACATGACGCCCCCGCTGCTGGCACGTCGTTCCTCTCGCATCCCGGGGACCATTTCGACGAACGGCTCCGCCTGGATCGCGCAGTGGAGCTCGAGTCGGGCCCGCATCGCCTGAAAGACCGGATCACGGCGGCTGGCGAAGGAGAACGTGGTCTCCGCACGTGAGACCTCGGCCATAACGTTGCCCCAACGGAACCACAGGAACCGATGTGCAGGCACCCACTCGAGCCTCCGGTGGGCACGGTGCTCCAGGCGGAGCATCGGGCGCTCGTCGTGCCGTCGCCCCTGGCTCCACCGAGCGATCTCCGCGAACGCGAGCGCCTCGTGCGTCCACTCGCCGGCGTGCGGGGGCGAGCTCAGCCGCCAGGCGAAGAGGATCCGCCGGTCCGTGACAAGAGCGCCGACGCGGCGCACGGCCACTCGATCGGCGGGCCGGTCCCTGACGAGGCCAACCGATCCTGCGGAAAGAATCGTTTCCCCCGGCTCGATCTGGGCCCGCACGTACGCGTCGATCTGATCGCTCCAGGAGCTCAAGGCGCCGACCACATCGATCAGGTGAACGCGCTCTCGCCGGTGAGCGCTCGGCCGATGAGGAGCTTCTGGATCTGGCTTGTGCCCTCGTACAGCGTGGTCACGCGGGCGTCGCGGAGGTACTTCCCCACGGGGAACTCGTCGATGTAGCCGTACCCGCCATGGATCTGGAGAGCGGCGTTGGCGGCGCGGACGGCGACCTCGCTGGCGAAGTACTTGGCGTACGACGACTCCAGCCGGTGGGGCTTCCCGGCGTCGGCCAGCGCCGCCACCCGCCACACCAGCATCCGGGCCGCTTCCGTCTCCACTGCCATGTCGGCGATGAGCTCCTGCACCAGCTGGAACCGGGCGATGGGCCGGTCGAACTGCTGGCGGTCGCGTGCGTACGCGATGCTGGCCTCCAGGCAGCCCTGGGCGATCCCCACGCACCCGGCTGCCAGCGACATGCGGCCGTTGTCCAGCGCGGACATGGCCACGGCGAACCCCTCGCCCTCACCCCCCAGCCGGTTCGCGTCGGGGACCCGGACGCCGTCCAGGTGCAGCTCGGCGGTGTCCTGGGCCCGCAGCCCGAGCTTCCCGCGGACCTCACGGGCCTCGAAGCCCTCCGAGCCGGTGGGAACGAGGAAGGCCGTGACGCCCTTCGGACCGGGCCCGCCGGTGCGGGCGAACACGAGCGCGACGCCCGCCCACGACCCGTTCGTGATGAACATCTTCGAGCCGCTGATGCGCCAGGCGTCGGCGTCGGCGTCGCCCTCGTCGCCCTCGCCGTCACCGTCGCGTTCGCGTTCGGCCCGGGCCTCCAGGCCGGCCGCATCGGAGCCCCGCCCGGGCTCCGTCAGGGCGAAGCACCCCAGCGCCTCGCCCGAGCACAACCGAGGCAGCCATTCCCGCTTCTGCTCCTCGTTCCCCCACTTCAGGACGGTCTTGGCCACCAGCCCGACGTTCACCGAGATCACGCCGCGGACGCTCGAGTCCGCCTTCCCGATCTCCTCCACCACCAGGCAATAGGACAGGTTGTCCAGGCCCATCCCGCCGTGCTCCTCGGGGATGGGCGCGCCCAGGAACCCCACCGCGGCCAGCTTCCCGACGATGGCCCGGTCCATCCGCTCCTCCCGGTCCCAGTCCCGGGCGAACGGGGCGATCTCCCGCTCCGCGAACTCCCGGGCGGTCCGTCGGACCAGCTCCTGCTCCGGCGTGAGCTCGAAGTCCACCACCGGGACCTCAGCCGCCCGCCCGCGCCACCAGGTCCGGCGTGGCGTCCGCCACCGACCGGCAACCCGCGATGGCCATGGCGACGTCGAGCTCCGCGCGCAGCAGATCGAGCACCCGGCGGACCCCGTCCTCTCCATCCACGGCCAGGCCCCACAGGACCGGCCGGCCCACCAGCACCGCGCGTGCCCCCAGGGCCAGCGCCTTCAGCACGTCAGACCCCCGGCGCACGCCCCCGTCCACCAGCACGTCGGCCGCGTCTCCCACGGCCTCCACCACCTCGGGAAGGGCGTCCATCGACGAGACGGCCCCGTCCAGCTGCCGCCCGCCGTGGTTCGACACCACGATGCCCTCGAACCCGGCGTCCACCGCCCGGCGCGCGTCATCCGCCCGAACCACGCCCTTCAACACGAAGGGCAGGCCGGTCAGCGACCGAAGCCACGACACGTCCTCCCACGAGAGCGAGGGATCGCCCTGGAACCCGATGAACGCCGCCAGGCCGGATCCCCGTCCTTCCGGAGGCCGCTGCACCAGCATGTTCGCGTAGCGCACGTCGCCGGGAAGCTGGAAGTCGTTCCGGACGTCGCGGTCCCTGGCACCGACCACGGGGAGGTCCGCCGTCAGCACGATGGCCGAATAGCCCGCCGCGTCGGCCCGCTTGACCAGGCCGGCGGTGAAGTCCCGGTCACGCTGGACGTACAGCTGGAACCACCGGCGCCCGCCCGCTTCGGCGACCTCCTCGAGGGTCCGCGACGACAGCGAGGACAGGATCATCACCGAGCCGGCCGCCGCGGCCGCTCGGGCCGTCGCCACCTCGCCCTCCGGATCCGCCAGGGCGTGCAGCGCGGTCGGCGCGACCAGCACCGGCAGGGACACCTCCTGGCCGAGGACGGTCGTCGCCGCGTCCCGGGACGACACGTCCACCAGCACGCGCGGACGCAGGGCGTAGCGGGAGAAGGCGGCCCGGTTCTGGCCCAGGGTCCACTCGTCCTCCGCGCCGCCGGCGAAGTAGTCGAAAGCCATGCGCGGCAGGGTTGCGCGGGCCCGTTCCTCGTACTCCGCGAGGGTGATCGGCGGCCGCTCCTCCCCGGAGCGGCTCATTGCCGGATCAGCACGCCGAGGTCCCCCTCCTTGCGGGAGACCTGGACGGCGGTGACGCCGTCCCTGCGGGTGAAGGTGAGGTCCACCCTGGCCTTCCCCACCCGCAGGCCGACCAGCTCCGCGGTGTCCAGCCAGTCCGGGAGGGTCGGCCGGATGATGTACAGCACCCCGTTCGGCGCGTCCGCCGTCATCCCCGCGTAGGACCGGAACATCAGGAGCGACGCGCCGGAAGCCCAGGCCTGGGGCCGGCACGCCACCGGGTACTGCACCGGGACCGGCACGTCCTCGGCGGAGAACCCGCACCACAGCTCGGGGTACCGGGCCAGCGGAAAGTACGCTCCGGCCAGGCAGAGCTCGTCGATCACCCGCATCGACTCCTGGTCGAAGCCGTAGCGCTTCAAGCCGTGCGCGATGAGCGAGTTGTCGTGGGGCCACACCGTCCCGGTGTGGTAGCCGATGGGGTCGTACGGCGTCTGGCGGGCGGCCAGGGTCCGGATCCCCCACCCGCTCAGCAGCTGCGGCGAGGTCAGCTTCCCGGCCACCCGGGCCGCCTTGTCCTCGTCCACGATGCCGGCCCACAGGGCCTGTCCAGGGTTCGACGTGATGGTGGTGACCTGGCGCTTGTCCCCGTCCAGGGCCAGCGCGAAGTAGCCCTCGCGCTCCATCCAGAAGTCACGGTTGAACCGCTCCTTCAGCGCCTCCGCCTCCCCCTCCAGGCGCTCGGCGAGCCGCTGGTCGCCCACGGCCCGGGCCAGCGTGGCAGCCCGGCGCTTCGCCTCGAACACGTACCCCTGCACCTCCACCAGCGCGATGGGCGCGGCGGCCCTGGTGCCGTCGGGATGCACGATCGCGTCGTGGGAGTCCTTCCATCCCTGGTTCTCGAGCCCTCGAGGGGCGCGCTTCTCGTACTCGACGTAGCCGTCGCCGTCCCGGTCGCCGTACCGGTCGATCCACTCCAGGGCGGCCAGCGCGTTCGGCCACAGCTCCTTCAGCGCATCCTCGTCGGCGGTCCACGAGTACGCCGACGCCAGCACCATCAGCCACAGCGGCGTCGCGTCGATGGAGCCGAAGTACGGGGTGTGCGGGATCTCACCGGTGGCGGCCATCTCCCCCACCCGGACCTCGTGCAGGATCTTCCCCGGCTCCTCCTCGCGGTCCGGGTCCTCCTCCGTGCCCTGGAGCGCGGCCAGCTGCCGGAGCGCATCCCACGCCAGGTCCGGGTTCACGGCCAGGCACTGATACGCGGTGATCAGGGAGTCCCGTCCGAACAGCGCCGAGTACCACGGCACCCCGGCATCGAGGTAGGAACCGCCGCCGTCCGAGGGCGATAGCAGCATGCGGAGGTCCAGGACGGCCCGCTCCAGGAACCGGGACAGCTGGGCGTTCGAGGTCCGGAACCGCGTGCAGCGCTTGCGCCACGAGGAGTATTCGCTCTTCAGGGCCTCGCGGGTCTCCCGGAACCCGCGGCGTGGGGGGGCCTTCCCCTCCAGCTGGGGCTGGACCTCCATCGCGATCTCGGAGCTCTCCCCCGGCTGGAGCCTCAGCTCGAAGGAGGCGCCGTCACCGGTCAGCTCGGCCGGCTGGGGGGAGAACCGCAGCGTGGTGGTCCGGATCACGCCGTCCAGTCCCCGGTACCCCATCACGACCTGGTGGCGGTCCACCTTGGGCTGCTGGAGCTGCCCGCGCTGCTCCCGGGTCATCCCCCGGACCTCGAAGATGTCCAGGAAGTCGGCACCGAACTCGACGGTCAGGTGGACGTCGCGGGGCTCCCGCCCGAAGTTCGAGAGCTTCATGCGCTCCATCAGCGCGTCCCCCAGGATCCGGGTGCGGGTCACGGCCAGGTGGTCCTGGCGCTCGAACCCGTCGGGCTCCCGGGCCGTGGTCACGTAGGCCAGCTCCACCACCTGGAGGTAGTTGCGCTCCGGGGAGGAGTGCAGGAGGAGCGGCCCGCTGTCGTCGAGCGACAGCTCGAGGCGCGACAGGAAGCGCGTGTCCATGTGGTACAGGCCCAGGGCCGCGGTGTTCCCCTCGGGGACGTTCCCGCGCGAGTCGGAGATGAAGAAGCTCCGGCCGTGCTTGATGACCTGCACGTCCCGGATGTCGACGGGAGAAGCGGTCCGCTTCGCCACAGCCGTATCGTAGTTCGGCTCGAACACCCCGGAGAACGAAAGGGAGGGTCAGTCCACGGGCGCCTCGACCACCCGCCGGCTCCGGGTGATCGCGACGTAGATGCCGGCCAGGATGAGCAGGCCGCCCGCCACGGCGGTCCACCGGGGCACCTCCCCGAAGAAGGCCAGGGCCAGGAGGGACGCGCCGATCGGCTCCCCCATGATGGCGATGGCCACCACGGTGGCCTCGATGTGGCGGAGCAGGTAGTTGAAGACGGTGTGCCCCATGATGTGCGGCACCAGCGCCATCAGCACGAACAGGCCCCACGTCCGGGCGGGGAACCCCCCGAACGGCTCCCCGGCGATCGCGACCGCCGGCACCAGGAGGACCGCGCAGGACGTGTACACGATGGCCACGTACGGGAGGAGCGACAGGTCCTGCCGAAGGTTCCGCCCCACCAGGAAGTAGCCGGCCGCGCTGACGGCGCCGGCCAGGGCCAGGGCGTCGCCGAACGCGGCTCGGGACGACACGGTGAAGTCGCCGCCGGACACCACGCCCGCTCCCGCCAGGGCCACGGCGATGCCGCCGAGGGCCGCCGCGGGGAGCCGCTCCCCCATGGCCCGTCCCAGCAGCGCCGTCCACACCGGCTGCGTCGTCACCAGCACGACGCTGGCGGCCACGCTCGTGTAGGAGAGCGAGGGGATCCACGTGGCGAAGTGCACCGCCAGCATCGCGCCGGAGGCCACGGCCAGGAGGACCTGGCGGCGGGTGAGCCGGAGCAGCTCTTCCCGATGCCGGACGATCGCCAGCGGCACCACCAGGGCGGCGGCGATGGCGTCGCGCCACAGCGCGACGGAAAGTCCCGGCGCGTCCGCCCACCGGATCAGCACCGCGGAGAAAGACACCGCCACCACGCCCAGCGTCAGCAGCGGGTAGTCGAGGCGCGACGGGACGGCTCGGGCCGGAAGCCCTGCCGGCACCGGGGCCCCCGGAGGATGCCGCCCTGGCATGGCGCCCATTATGGTTTGGCGGCCATGGCACGAATCACGGTGTTCGGAGCGGGCGCGATGGGCACGGCGCTCGCCATGCACACGGCCCGCCGGGGCCAGGACGTCTCGCTGTGGGCCAACCCGCACGACCGCGCGGTCTTCGAGGCCATGAAGAGCGAGGGACGCCATCCCTCGCTCCCCGAGCACCTCCCCGCCGGCGTCGCGCTGTTCGGGCCGGAGGACCTCGGTTCCGCCGCCGACGGCGTGGAGATCGCCGTCATGGCCGCGCACTCCGACGGGGCCCGGTCGCTGGCCCGCATGGTCGCCGGCGCGGTGGCGGGAGCGCATTCGGTGGTGTCCGTGGCCAAGGGGCTGGAGACCGAGACCGGCATGCGCGCCTCCGCCATCTACGCGCAGGAGCTCCCGGTGGCGTCCATCGTCGCGGTGGGCGGGCCCTGCCTGGCCCCCGAGCTGGCGGAGGGATCCCCGTCCGCGGTGGTGTGGGCCGGGAGCTCCGTGGAGGCGGCCCGGGCCGCCGGTGAGCCCGTCGCGGACCGCCACTACCAGATCACGTTCAGCGACGACGTCCTGGGCGTCGAGTACTGCGCGGTGGTCAAGAACGTGTCCGCGATCGGCCTGGGCATCCTGGACGGCCTGTCGAAGCTCCAGAGCATGCCGCTTCAGAACGCCAAGGCGGCGCTGTTCGTGCGGGCGGCGTCGGAGCTCGCCACGCTGGTGGTGGCCCTGGGAGGACGGGCCGAGACCGCGCTGGGCCTTCCCGGCTTCGGCGACATCGTGGTCACCGGGCTGGGCGGCCGGAACCGCCTGTTCGGCGAGCTGGTCGGCGAGGGCGGCAAGCCCGCCGAGATCGTCCACGCCATGCGGGAACGCGGCCTGACGGTGGAGGGCCTCGACAACGCCCGGCACGTCCGTCGGCTGATCACGGAAGCCGGACTCGACCTCCCCTACCATCTCGCGGTGTACCGGGTGCTGTTCGAGGGGTATGACCCCCGTCACGTGCTGGAGGTGTTGTGCTGATGCAGCAGGAACGGCCGGATCGCAACCTCGCGCTCGAGCTCGTGCGGGTCACGGAGGCCGCCGCGCTGGCGGCCGGCAGGTGGGTGGGGCGGGGGGACAAGGAAGCCGCGGACCAGGCGGCGGTCGACGCCATGCGCCTGATGCTGGACACGGTGGCCATGGACGGCGTGATCGTGATCGGCGAGGGCGAGAAGGACGAGGCGCCGATGCTGTTCAACGGGGAGCCGGTCGGCAACGGCTCGGGCCCGGCCGTGGACGTGGCGGTCGATCCGATCGATGGAACCAGGCTCACGTCCGTTGGGCAGCCCAACGCCCTGTCGGTGGTGGCGCTGGCCGAGCGCGGCACCATGTTCTTCCCCGGGGCCGCGGTGTACATGGAGAAGGTGGCCACCGGGCCAGAGACCGTGGACGCCCTCGACATCACCGCGCCGCCGGACGAGAACGTGCGCCGCGTGGCCAAGGCCAAGGGTGTCTCGCCCGAGGAGATCACGGTGGTGATCCTGGACCGGGACCGGCACCAGGAGATGATCTCGAGCGTCCGCGAGGTGGGAGCCCGCGTGTTCCTGATCACCGACGGCGACGTCGCCCCCGCCATCGCCTCCGCGCTGCCGGCCTCGGGCATCGACATGCTCATGGGGATCGGCGGGACGCCGGAAGGGGTGATCGCCGCGGGAGCCCTGAAGTGCCTCGGGGGCGGCATGCAGGGCCGCCTGTATCCGCGGAACGACGACGAACGCCAGCAGCTCCTCGACGGCGGCTATGACATCGATGCCGTCCTCACCATCGACGACCTGGTGTCGGGACAGGACGTGTTCTTCGCCGCCACCGGCATCACGAACGGGGCGCTGCTGCAAGGGGTGAGCTACTCCTCCTCCGGTGCGGTCACGTCCTCGATGGTGATGCGATCCCGCTCGGGGACCGTCCGCTACATCGAGGCCCAGCACGAGTTCGAGAAGCTCGACCGCATCTCCCGGGTGGCCTATCGCCGCTAGCGGCCCGGCACGACGTCGCGCGGATTTTTCCGGCAGTCCTCCCCAAACCAGCGGCGCATCGCTGCGTGATATGCAACATCCCACTATGCTGTGCGCAACGAGCCCTACCCCCGGGAAGGAGTGATCCGATGGGTGAACGGACCATCCTGGTCTGCGATGTATGCGGTCAGCCCGCGACCCAGACGGCAACGATCAAGGTCGGACGGCGAAGTTGGGCCAAGGACCTGTGCGACCGGCACGTCGCCGAGCTGATCGCGGGGGCCAGGCGTCCGCGGCCCGGCCGCCGGCGCGGCGTGGTGGCGGCCGCCGGCCTGCCCAAGCGTCCTCGGGGCCGGCCTCGCAAGACCCCCACCACCACGGCCTCCTAGCGGGCGTCTCCAAATCCAGCGCATTTTCGCCGCCGTCTGCGGCAGTTTCGACGTGGCCCTGAGCGAGCGTCGCGCAGGAAGTGGCCCGGTTCACGGCAGGCGATACACGCCCTTGCCCTCCCGCTCCAGGTTCCCGTCCCGGGCCGCCCTGGCCAGAGCGGCGACGAGGTCCTGGCGGATGTTGCGTTGGGTGAACGGGTCGAGATACCCGCGCTTGAGCGCGAGGTCCTGGATCACGGTCCAGTGAAGAGCCACGCCCTCCTCGCGCAGCACGGTGAGGGCAGCCTCGAGGACCTCCACGTCACGGCCGCGAGGTGTTCGCCATGACCGCCTCGGCCAACGCCTCGATGGCCGATCGGTCGTACACGCTGAACGGCAGCGGGCCCAGCGACACGATCAGCTCCTCGACGCCCAATTCCTCGAATTGCCCGACCGTCTCCCGGACTTCCTCAGGGGTACCGACCAGGGCGCCGGTGGCCCATTCGTCCAGCGAAACGGCGTCGATCGCGGCCCCCGGCGCCCACCGCTGCATGGCGGCGTACCGAGCTTCGAGGTCGGCCCGGTCCTCCCCCACCAGGGAATAGAGCCCCACCGACAGCCGCAGCGTGCCGGGGTCCCGGCCTTCCTGCTCGCAGATCCGCCGGGCCTCGGCGACCAGCTCCGCGTAGTCGGGGACCGTCCACCGCCACACGGTGTTCCATCCGTCGGCATGCCTGGCCGCCAGTCGAAGCGCCCTCGGCCCGCCCTTGGCCCCGAGCCAGATCGGAGGCCGGCCCTCCGGGGCCGGGCGGTTGTAGGCGCCGTCCAGCCGAAAGTGCTTGCCCTGGAAGGTTGCCGGGCCGTCGCCGAAGAGAAGGCCGAGCACCTCCAGGGTCTCCTCGAGGACCTCGAACCGCTCCCTCACGGAGCCGTACGGATATCCGAATGCCTCGTATTCCTCCTGGTACCACCCGGCGCCGATCCCGAGATCCAGCCGTCCGCCGGACAGCAGGTCCACGGCCGTGGCCATCTTGGCCACGATGCCCGGATGACGAAACGACGAGCACAGCACCAGCGTGCCCAGGCGAACCCGCTCGGTGGCCATGGCCAGGCCGGCCAGCGCGACCATCGGCTCGGTGGAGCCCTGGACCTCCGGGCCGCCCCCGTAGCGGGTCAGGCGGAGGAAAAAATGGTCCGAGATCCACACCGATGAGAATCCCAACCGCTCCGCCAGCTTCGCGATCTCGGCCAGGCGATCGAACGTCACCGGCCCAGGATCGGGACCCGAGAAGTCGTAGTGGGGAAGCGCCAGGCCGAATCGCATCAGCGGACTCCCGTCACTCCCATCACAGGTACTTCAGGACGTCGTCCGGGCCGGTGAGGTCCGTCCCCGACGGCACGGAGATGCCGGCCGGGATCTTCAGGCGCGGATAGACCGCGATGTCGCCCGACAGGTGGACCCCCGCGTACACGACGACCTCGTCCCCCAGGGCCACGTCTCCCTGGATCATGGTGGGGTTCGACGGCTCCGAGCGGATCTCGCTCATCGAACCGATGACCGCGTCCCGGAGCACGGCGTTCGGCCCGATGATCGCGCCGTCGCGGATCTGGGAGCGGGAGATGAACGCGCCTTCCCGCACCTCGATGTCGTCGTCCAGGTTCGATTCCGTGATCACCACGCCGGGACCGATCTCGCAATAGCGCCCGATTCGCACGGCCGGACCGATGGTCACCAGCCCCTCCCCCAGCTTCTCGGCCAGGGTCTTGCCGGTCAGCGAGTCCCGCATCCCCAGCGATTCCGGTGCGATCCACACCCGTCGGTCGGGGTCGAGCGGCGGCCCCAGCAGGCGCGAGACCGACTCGAAGTTACCGTGAAGCGCATCGACCATCGTCTCCAGGAAGTCCTCCACGTTGCCGAGGTCGCCGATCCTCCGCACGGTGTGGGCGTACACGGGGTGGCCGTTGCCGACTAGCCACGGCAGCAGGTCCTTGCCGAAGTCGAGGCGAGACCGGCGGAGCGAGGCGATCTCGGTCGTGCCGGACACCTCGCGTAGGGCCTTCGCGTCGATCAGGTAGAAGCCCGCGTTGGTGAGCAGGGGGAGCCGGTCGAACTCGCTCTCGTCGTGCACGGCGAAGTGCTCGCGGAGCTCGGCCAGCGTTGGCTTTTCCACGAACTCCCGGATCCGGGCGTCGGGCGTGGTCAGCATCACGCCGTATTTCTCGGCCACCTGGACGGGTGCCCGGGTCATGGCGGCGACCGTGACCGTCGCGCCCGACTCGAGGTGGGCCCGGTACATGGGCTCCAGGTCGAAGTCGAAGATGGAATCGGTGGGGAACACCAGGCAGGGCCCGGTGAGGTCCCAGTACTCGAGCATGCGAAGGGTCGAATCGGCGCTGCCGGTGGTGAGCACGTCGAACTTCACCGGCGAGTACATGACGTTCACGCCGAACTCCTCGCCGTAGCCGATCATGACCTTGATCTGGTACCGGTTCTCCTTGCCGTGGGCGATGATGTAGAAGTCCTTCATCCCCTCGTGGGTCAGGATCTGCATCACCCACCGGATCAGCCGCCGCCCCAGGAACGACATGGCGGCCTTGGATCGCAGGTACCCCGGGGCCTTGAGGGTGAGCGGGCGAGCGCGGACCCCCTGACCGCCGGCCAGGCCGATTCCCACCAGGTCCGAGAAGACCGCCACGGGCCCGATCATATCCACCGACCCGGCGAGGGCGGTCCCGGAGGCCCCTCCTTCGCTCACCGAGCGCGACGCTCAAGTGTCCGCCTCCCCCCGTCGACCCTACTCGGGTGGACCCCTTCGATTGGGAGCATCGAGAGGCCCGTCCGCACGGGCAGGGCGCCCCCACGGCCGTACCCGAGACCCGCGCGCCTGCGCCCGCGCCCGAGGTCCCTCCGCATGAGCCCGCCACGCCCGAGGGACCCATTCCCCTTCCCGCCGGACCCCTGACCGCTTCGCCGCCGCCCACCACCGTCGGCATCTTCGCGACCATCCCGCCGCCCGAAACGCCTCCCAGTCCGCTTCGCGCAGAGCACCCGAAGCCGATGCCGGCCCCTGCAGCCCAGCTCCCCACCTCGTGGGCGGCCCAGTCCTCGAAGGCGCCCTCGGGAGGACGCTCGTTCAGGCGGATCGCGCTCGCCCTCGCCCTCGTCGTCGCGCTGGCCGCCGGAGCGGTGGTGTTCCTCTTCGGCCGGGGAAGCACCGGCGGCGTCGCGCTGGCCATGAGCTTCGAGCAGGGCAAGACCCTGAAGTACCGAATGCATCTGTCGTCGGACCTCGCGTTCTCGGCGGCCGGCCGGACCTACCCGTTGAAGGCGGACGTGAACGAGCTCATCGCCATGCACGTGGTCTCGGTCGAACCGGACGGGACCGCGACCGTCAGGGTGACCGCGTCGCGCGGGGCGGGCGTCGTCAACGGACGGCGGCTGCCACCCGATGCCGGAAGAACCCAGACCGTGGTCGTCCAGAAGATCGCGCCGGACGGACGGCTGATGCCGGCAGCCGATACGAAGAAGGGCTCACCGACCAGCTTCGACCTCGTCCCGACGAGCGATGAACTCATCTCCCTGCTCCCGGATCATCCCGTCCAGCCCGGCGACACGTGGACTCGGGCGGCCACGGCCTCCTTCCCGTTCGGAACGGGGAACGACCTCCACCTGTCGGAGCAGGTCACCTTCGTTCGATATCAGCGGGTTCAGGGGACGAGGGCTGCGGTGTTGCAGGACCACGCGCTCATCCCGATCGATCTGACCCTGGACGCCGCGCAGCTCCTTCAGGCCCTCGGGGGGAAGGCTCCCGGCCTCCCTCCGGGAACCCACCTGCAGATCGTGTACCGCGGTACGGTGACCGAGGACGTCACCAGCTGGTTCGATCCCACCGCCGGCCGGATGCTCTCCTTCTCCGGACAGGCCACCATCGACGCGACGATGAGCGCCACGGGCCTGCCGCCCGGATCCAACGCCCCGCCCATGACGCTCTCCGGGACGCTCTCGGTCAGCTTCAGCGAACCCGATCTCCACGCGAAGAAGTCCTAGTGGCGCCGGGTCTTCCATGCGACCTCGGCTACGATGCGCCCCTGACCGGCAAACATGGAGGAGGTCGCATGAAGCCCTGGAGCATGGAGTTCGCCGGACGGATCGATGAGCACGTCATCGAGAGCCAGGCACTGGCCGGGAATGCACTGGGCGACCCCGCCACCCGTCCACTGTGGGTGCACGTCCCCCCGGGCTACGACGACGACCAGGATCGCCGGTACGTCTCCGTGTACGCCATCCAGGGACTGACCGGCCAGCTGGACATGTGGCGGAACCGGACCGCGTTCCGGCTGAACTTCCCGGAGCTGGTCGACGCCGGCATGGCCTCCGGCGAGATCGGGCCGGCCATCGTCGTGTACGTCGACGCCTGGACGTCCCTGGGAGGAAGCCAGTTCGTCAACTCCGCCGGCACCGGCCGGTACCACGACTACCTGTGCGACGAGATCGTGCCGTTCGTCGATCAGCACTACCGGACCGATCCGTCACGGGAGCGGCGCGGCATCCAGGGGAAGTCGAGCGGCGGCTACGGCGCCCTGATCACGCCGATGCTCCGTCCGGACCTGTTCTCCGGCCTGGCCTCCCACGCTGGCGACTCCCTGTTCGAGGCCTGCTACCTCCCCGGGTTCCGCGAGTCGGTGCGGACGCTCCGCCAGGACTACGAGGGATCGTTCGAGAAGTTCTGGGAGGACTTCCGGTCCCGGCCGGCGTTCAGCAAGGACTCCGACGGCACGCTGCTGAACGACTGGTGCATGGCGGCGTGCTACTCGGCGGACGAGGACGGCACGGTGCGCCTGCCCTATGAGCCCTCCACCGGGAAGCTCGTCGACGAGGTGTGGCAGCGCTGGCTGGCCTGGGACCCGGTCCGGATGATCCCCCAGCGCGCCGACGCCGTTCGGTCGCTCCGGGCCGTCTACCTCGACGCGGGGACCCGCGACGAGTGGTACCTCGACAACGGGACGGTGGCGGTGTCGAAGGAGCTCGAGAAGCTGGGAGTCGACCATTTCCTCGAGCTGTTCGACGCGACGCACATTGGGATCGAGTACCGGTACCCGAAGAGCCTGGCCTACCTGGTGCAGAAGCTGTCGGCCTGACGCGGACCGCCAGGAACGCTCGGGCGGGGGCGGCCGCTACGGCGTGGCCGTCGCCACCGGCGTCGGCGCGATGCTCCCCGCGAGCACGATCCGCCCGGTCCGGTCCTTCACGATCACGTCGCTGTAGCCGTTGAGGTGCTGCTGGTACTCGTGCCAGACGGAGGCGCCGCCGCCCGCGTCGAGCTTGGAGATCGACCCCACGTACGCGAACTGACCGTACTGGTTGCGCAGCGTGACCCGGTACGGAGCAGTCTTCTGCGATAGGCCCCCCACGACGATGAGGGCCCAGTCGTTCTGCTGGGGCGAGATGAACACCGCGGCGCTTCCTCCGCCCTGGTGCCCCGCCGTGGGCGCGAGCTGGGATTCGAGAAGATGGTCCCGCGGTCCGACCTGCTGGTTCTTGTCCGGGACGAACTGGGAGATCAGCCTGGCCAGCCGCTCGCCGAGCAGGCGGGACTGTAGCTGGGCCTCGTGGAGGCGCTGGCTGGCGCTCTGCTCCCGGGCGAGGGTCCCGCCCCAACCGAACGCCACCACGGCCACCAGGGCTGCGGCGACGCCGACCGCCACCACCCGGCGAATCCGGCGCCCCCGGGCCGGCCGGGGTGCCCTCCCTGCCACGGCGCGGACGGCGTGCACCACCCGGTCCTCGAGATCGGCCGGCGGATCGGCCTGGGGCACGGCCTCGCCCGCCAGGGCGGCGGCCGAGGTCAGCTCGGCGGCCTCCTTCCGGCACCCCGCGCACCACTCCAGGTGCCGTTCCACGAAGGCCCGCTCTTGCGGGTCCATGTTCGACAGGGCGTACTCGGTGAGACGCTCCCGGACCGGCAGGCAGTCCATCACAGGTCCTTCCCTGCGTTGGCCCGGCGGAGCTTGATCAGGGCCGTCCGCAGGCGCGTCTTCACGGTGCCCAGGGGAACGCCGTCGGCCTCCGCGATCTCCCTGGCGGTGTGGCCCCGGAAATAGGCCTGCACCAGCAGCCGGCGCTCCGCCGCGGACAGGGACTCCATGGCCCGGCGGGCGACGTCGCGCTCCAGCACCGGCTCCGAGCCGTCCTCGGAGGCGTGCTCGGGGAGCTCGCTCATGAACACCAGGCTGGGCCGGGCGGCGCCGTTGTCGCGCCGGAGCCGGTCGACGGCCAGGTTGTGGGCGATAGCCATCAACCAGGTGGACAGGCGCCCCCTGGAGGCGTCGAACCGGCCGGCCTTGCGCCACGCGGTGAGGAAGACGTCCTGGGTCAGCTCCTCGGCGGCCTCGGAGCTTCCCAGCAGGCGCAGGCCGAGGCTGTACACGGGACGTCCAAAGCGCCCGTAGATCGTGCGCACCGCGTCCTCGTCGCCTTCCAGCAGTTGCTGCACCAGCGCTTGTTCCTCCCGTGCCGAGAGCGGGCCGTCCGGCTGGAGCATCAGGCGGCTCCGCTGCCTCGTCGAGGTATACGGGAGGGATGCGAGGCGAGGCTTGCCCTGACCATGCCAGTCATTATGCGCTTGCGGGCCCCGGAGTTCCCCGGCAGGTCAGCGTGCCTTTCGCCCCCCTCTCGTGGGTGGGATGATGAAGTGGTGCGAGCGATGCGCGGCATGTCCAAGTTTGGGGCGGTCCGCCTCCTCGCGTTGACCGTGGCGGCACTGGCGCCGTTCGCGGCAGCCGCTCCCGCCCACGGCGCATCCGGCAGCCCCGTGGTCGTCACCATGCGGCTGTCGGGCGTGGTGGATCCCTTCGAGGCCGGCTACATCAAGTCCGGGATCGCCGCGGCGCAGGACGAGGACGCCGCCGCCGTGCTGCTGACCATCGACACCCCCGGCGGCCTGGACTCCTCCATGCGCCAGATCACCCAGGCCATCCTGAACTCGACGGTCCCGGTGATCTGCTTCGTCTCCCCTTCGGGGGCCCGAGCCGCTTCTGCGGGGACGTTCATCATGTACTCGTGTTCGGTGGCCGCCATGGCGCCGGGCACCAACATCGGGGCCGCCCATCCGGTCGGGGTGTCCGGGGCCATCGAGCTGTCCAAGGTCACCAACGACGCCGTGGCGTACATCCAGAGCCTGGCCGAGGAGCGGGACCGGAACGCCACGTGGGCCGCGGACGCGGTCCGGAACTCCGTCAGCATCTCGGCCGAGGAGGCCCTCCGTATCGGCGTGATCGACGTCATCAGCCCGGACGAGACCTCCCTGCTGAACACGCTCAACGGACGAACCGCCCCGGTCGCGCACGGCCGGACCGTCACGCTCGACACGGAGGGGGCCGTGCTCCAGTCCCGGAGCCTGGGCCTGGGGTTCTCCATCCTGCACGGCCTGTTCACCCCGGACCTGGCGTTCCTGTTCTTCTACCTGGGGATCGGGCTGATCATCCTCGAGCTGATCCATCCGGGGATCCTGGCCGGGGTGCTCGGCGCGCTGTTCCTGGTGGGGTCGTTCGTGTCGTTCGGCGAGCTCCCGTTCCAGCTGATCGGAGCCGTCCTGTTGATCGCGTCGGCGGTGTTCTTCCTGCTCGAGCTGAAGCACCCCGGGATCGGGGTGTGGTCGCTGGCCGGGACCGTCACGCTGGTCCTGGGAGGGCTGTTCCTGTTCAATCCGCACGTCCCGAACGCGCGGGTGTCGCCGTGGCTGATCGTCGTGGTGGCGGGCGGGGCGGTGCTGTTCTTCGGGTTCGCGCTGAGCGCGCTGTGGCGGGTCCGGCACCTGCCGCCCGGCATGTCGACGCGAAACCTGGTGGGCGCCGAGGGCGTGGTGACGACGGCGCTCGCGCCCACCGGGGTGGTCCAGGTGGCCTCGGAGCGGTGGACGGCCGAGTCCACGGCGGGGGCGGTGCCCCCGGGAGCACGGGTCCGGGTGGTGGGGACGGAGGGGCTCCGGCTTCGGGTGGAGCCGATCGACGCGCTGCCGGCGACACCCACCGTGGCACGAACGAGGGAGGGGGAAACGACGTGACGGGCGCATACATCGGGATCGGGGTGGTGCTGTTCCTGCTCATCCTGATCCTGCCGCAGGCTATCAAGATCGTGCCCGAGTACCAGCGAATGATGGTGTTCCGCCTGGGCCGGGCCATCGGGACGAAGGGGCCCGGGCTGATCATCCTGATCCCCATCATCGACCGGGGGGTCCGGGTGGACCTCCGGGAGGCCTACCTGGAGATCCCGCACCAGTCGGCCATCACCGAGGACAACGCCACCATCTCGATCGACTTCATCGTGTTCACCAAGGTCGTCGACGCCGCCACGTCGGTGGTGTCGGTGCAGAACTTCGAGGGTGCCGCGCAGAACATCGCCGCCACCACGCTTCGTTCCGTGGTCGGCGACATGACCCTGGACGACGTCCTGGCCAAGCGGGAGACCATGAACGAGATCCTCCGGGCCAAGCTGGACGAGGTGACCGAGCGGTGGGGCGTGAAGGTCACCAACGTGGAGATCCGCGAGATCATCCCGCCGCCCATGGTCCAGGAGGCCATGACCCGGCAGATGTCGGCGGAGCGGACCCGTCGAGCCGTGGTCACGGAGGCGGAGGGCACCAAGCAGGCCGCCATCACCGTGGCCGAGGGGAACAAGCAGTCCGCCATCCTGAACGCCGAGGGAGACCGGCAGGCCGCCATCCTTCGGGCCGAGGGCTTCGCCCTGGCGCTGTCGAAGATCTTCGAGATCGCGCAGACCCTGGACTCCAACACCATGAGCCTCCAGTACCTGGACGCGCTGAAGGTGATCGGGACCTCGCCCTCGACCAAGTTCGTGGTGCCGCTGGAGCTCGCCACCATGCTGAACGGGCTGTCGGGGCTGACGAAGTCGTTCACGGCGGGCGGCGGCGGCAACGGCAGGGTGGGCGGGAGTGGAAAGCCTGCCTCGGAGCCCGCGGCGCCGGCGGAGCCCGCGGCGCCGGCGGAGGAGACGAATCCGGCGCCCTAGCCCGTGGGGAGCAGCCTGGCCTGCTGGAGCATGAGCTGGAAGTCGTGCGGCTCCGACGCGGCCGCCATGGCTTCCTCCACGTCCACGCGCCGGGCTTCCACCAGTTGCAGCAGCGACTGGTCGAAGGACTGCATGCCGTAGAACCCGCCCTCGCGGATCACTTCCTTGATCTCCTCGGTGCGGGCAGGGTCCAGGATCCGCTCGGCCACCCGGCCGGTGTTCACCAGGACTTCCACGGCGGCGGTGCGCCTCTTGTCCACCGTCGGGACCAGCCGCTGGCACACGATGCCTCGAAGCGCCGAGGCCAGGGTGACCCGGGCCTGGTTCTGCTGAATGGGCGGGAAGAAGTCGACCACACGGTTCACCGTCTCCACGGCGTTCGAGGTGTGGAGGGTCGAGAGCACCAGGTGGCCGGTCTCGGCGGCCTGGAGCGCGGCCATCACCGTGTCGGGGTCGCGCATCTCGCCGATCAGGATGACGTCCGGGTCCTGGCGGAGGGCCGCCCGGATGGCCTGAAGGAAGCCGCCGGTGTCCTGCCCGACCTCCCGCTGCGCCACCAGGGCCTCGTGGTCGGGGTGCAGCACCTCGATGGGGTCCTCGATGGTCACGATGTGGACCGGCCTGGTCCGGTTGATGTGCTCGATCATGGCGGCGAGCGTGGTGGTCTTCCCCGAGCCGGTCGGTCCGGTCACCAGGACCAGCCCCCGAGCCTCGTCGGTCAGGGCCCGGACGGACGCCGGGAGGCCAAGCTCGTCGAACGGGACGCCGCCCACGTGCAGCAGACGGAACACCATGCTGGCGGACCCCCGCTGGCGGAACGCGTTCACCCGGAACCGGCCGAGGCCAGACACGGAGTACGCGAAGTCCACCTCGCCCTGCTCGTCGAAGTCAGGCCGGCGCCACGCGGGGACGATCTCCCGGGCCAGCGCCTCGGTCTCCTCGGGGGTGAGCGGACCGCGGCGGAGGCGCCGGAGCCGCCCCTGCTCCCGGATGCGCGGCGCAGACCCCACCTTCACGTGCAGGTCGGACCCGGAGACCTCGACCAGCTCGCCCAGCCACCCGTGGAGCTGCTGGACCATGTCGTGCTCGCGCGGATCGCTCATGGCGCGCTTCTGTTCGAGGCGTCGTGCGTGGCAGAGGGCCCGGGCCGCAGGCCGACGTACACGTAGGCCTGCTCCTGGGCCATGCCGTCGCCGGTCGTGGCCGGGGTCGCCTCGATGAGGTCGTGGCATGCTTCGAACGCGGTCGTCGACAACAGGATCTGCCCGGGCCCGGCTCGCTCCCGGAGACGGTGCAGCGCTCCGTCCGACGATCCGGTGGTGACCATCACGCCGCCGGACATGCGAGCGATCGTCCCCACCGTGAGGGCTCCCACCACCTGGAACTCGTTCTCCGCCGCTCGCTGGACCCGGCGAACCGACGCCAGCACCCGCTCCGCGGCCCTGGCCGCCCGTTCCGGAGCACCCTCGCCCCCGAAGCTGGCTTCGACAACCGGTCGTGCGGGCGTACCGGCGAGCTCGGTCGAGGCTCCGGCCGCGGAGAGCACCTCGATGGCGGCCATGACGCAACGGTTCATGATCCGGCCCTCGATCTCCGGGGTGATCCTCGAATGGGCACGAGGCACCCGCCGGATCTCGAACAGCATGCGGGCGAGCGCCTCCGAACCGGCCTCCGAACCGGCCTCCGACCCGGCCTCCGACCCGGCCTCCGACCCGGCCTCGTCGGCGGCCTCGGACCCGGCGGCAGGCGCAGTGACGGACCCCTGCGCCGTGGCGAGGAGTGGCAGCGGAAACGAAGCTTCGGTCACGGTGGTGGTATCGGCACGCCGGGGAACGGCCTGAACGGACCAAGCTCAGGCCAGGCACGCCCGGGCCGCCGGCCGGGGCATCCTCGGCGACCAGCCGGTCAGCTCGCCGCCACCAACTTGCAGATCGAGCGTTCCGCGAAGGGGCGGAACTCCAGCACCTGGAGCGCGGGCCTCACCGCGGCCAGCATGCCCTCCAGGAGCCCCCGGTGCAGCGCGCACACGAGCTCCCGGTGGTCGTCCACCAGCTCCCGGAACGGGCAGTCCCGGAACAGGACCTCCACCTGCTGCCGGCCCTGCCGGCGGAACCGGGGCTCGAACCCCGCCCTGGCCATGGCCTCCTGGAGCACGGCCAGGTTCCGGCCGGCCGGGACCCTCACCCCCGGCTTCGGGCCGACCCGCGACGCGAGGTAGCCGCCCCATTCGCGGGCCAGGTCCTCCGCCCGGCCGGTGGCTCGCTTCCCCGAGACCGACCCGAGGAGGATCTCCGACAGCAGGCGGTAGTCGCCGTCCCGGCTCTCGTCGGTCGCCTCCGCCAGGGAGTACAGGGTCTGGGGCCGCCCCACGCTGGTGCTGCGACGGACCTCCCGGGTGACCAGACCGGCGCGCTCCAGCCGGCGGAGGTGCGGGCGGAGCGTGTTGGGGTGCAGGGACAGCCGCCGGGACAGCTCACGGACCGAGACGGCCCGGCCGGTCAGCCCGAGATGCCGGTACAGCCGGAACCGCGTGTCGTCGGCCAGGGCCTTGTGGATCTCCAGGGCCTTGAGGTCCGCCACGCTCCTCACGCTCTCCCGTCGGGTCGTATCATCGAGTGGAAGTTCTTACGGTAAGCACCGTTCCAAACATGATTATCCGCCGCTCGACGCTCCGAGCGAGCCCAGGCTTCGAAGGAGACACGTGGTCACCGAGGAACAGGTACGCCAGGCCCTTCGCCAGGTGCTCGACCCCGAGATCGGCAAGCCCATCGAGGACCTGGGCATGCTGAAGGGCATCGACGTGAACGGCGGCCGGGTCCGGGTCACCGTCCTTTTGACCATTGCGGGATGCCCCCTGCGCGACCGCATCGACCGGGACGTGCGAGGAGCGCTCGCCACCGTCGATGGGATCACGGAGGTCGAAGTTATCCTGGGAGAGATGACCGACACCCAGCGCCAGGACATGGTGACCGGCCTGCGGGGCGGAGCGGCGGCGACCCCCACCTTCTTCACCGACGGCAAGACCGCGGTGATCGCCGTGGCGTCCGGGAAGGGCGGCGTGGGCAAGTCCACCGTGACGGCGAACCTGGCGGCGGCCCTGGCCGCGGAAGGACACCGGGTCGGTGTCCTGGACGCCGACGTGTGGGGCTTCTCCATCCCCCGGATGATGGGCGTGTCCGGCCAGCCGGTGGGCTTCAACAACATGATCCTGCCGCTGGAGTCGCACGGCGTCCGGATCATCTCCATGGGGTTCTTCGTCCCCGAGGAGCAACCCGTGATCTGGCGCGGTCCCATGCTCCACAAGGCCGTCCAGCAGTTCCTGGGCGACGTCTATTGGGGTGAGATCGACTTCCTGCTGTGTGACCTCCCTCCCGGGACCGGCGACGTGTCCCTGTCAATGGCTTCGTTCTTGCCGGGAGCGTACATGCTGGTAGTGACAACCCCGCAGGACGCCGCGCGGAAGGTGGCCGAACGGGCCGGGAAGATGGCCGCGCAGGTCCGCCAGCGGGTGATCGGCGTGATCGAGAACATGTCGCACTTCGTGTGCCCGCACTGCGGCGAGCGGACGGCGATTTTCGGCGAGGGGGGCGGCGAGGAGGCGGCCCGGACCCTTTCCGTCCCGCTGCTCGGGCAGATTCCGCTGTATCCGCCGGTGCGGGAGGGCGGCGACCAGGGCCGGCCCATCGTGCTGTCGGATCCGGATTCCCCGGCCGGGCAGGCGCTGATCGAGTCGGCTCGGGCCCTGGCCCGGACCACGCGATCGGTGGTCGGCAAGCCGCTGCAGCTCATGGTGGCGCCCGGAGCCCAGGCCGGAAACGGGCACGAGCAACAAGCGGGACACGGCGGTCACGCCGGCCACGCCGGGCATGAGCAAGCCGGGCACGCCCACTGACCCAGAGGCGCTCCAGCGTCAAGGCAGGCGAGAGGAACGCCGGGCGGCCAGCGCGCCGCCCACCAGCACCACACCGAGCGCGGCCAGTCCCACCGCCATGACCGGACCACCGCCCCCTCGCGCCGATGCCTCGGCAGCGGGCGCCGGGGGCGCCTTCGCCGGCAGTCCCCTCGCCACCAGGAGGTCGAAGACCAGGCTGGAGTCGATCCAGCTCGAGTCCACCCGGTGGGTCCTGTCCCCCACCGTCAGCGTCTGGCCGGCGGGCGTGAAGACCCACGGCACCGGCAGGTGGATGATCTCGTTCGGGGAGTACGGATAGAGGTCCTGCCGGATGGTCAGCACCGTGACCGCGCCCCGTCCGGACCCGCCCCGGGGTCGCCATCGCAGCTCGTACCGCACCTCGTAGCGGGGGCCCAGCCGGGCCGGGCGCGGAGACATGAAGCGGACACAGCAGCGGGGCTCGAACAGCCGGGGCACGACCGGGCCGATCCATTCGAGCATCTTCCCGAGGTCCTTCCCACGGATCACGATGGGGGCGGCAAGCCCGGGCCCGGTGACCACGGCCCTCCCCCCGGCGAGCTCTCCCGCCCCCTTGGCCAGCGCGCCGGGCGCCGTCACGGCCAGGAGGACGGCCGCGGCGGCACCGGCCAGCAGGGAACGACCCAGCAGCCTCATCGCCGGGCTTCCGCGGCGATCCGGCGGGGGCGACCGGCCAGGGCCGCCACCAGCAGGAGCACGGCCAGCGCGGCGACGCCGATCCAGATCCGGCCCGGTCCCCCCGGGCTGCCGGCCGGGCTGCCGGGTCCGTCGGAGCCGGCCCCGTCGTTCGAACCAGGACCGGCGAGCGCGCCGGCCGCACGCGCGGTTCCCGAAGCGCCGGCCGGGGCCGTGGCCGGCAGTCCGTGGGCGGTGAGGACCTCGAGCAGCGCGGCGGAGTGCCACCATCCGCCCGGTGTGGTGAACGCGCCCATGTCGCTCCGGAACCGCTGGCCGTTGGACGTGAACGCCCACGCCATGCTGGGGGCGTACGGGTACAGGTCCTGGGTCATCGAGAGCGTCGGGCCGTGCTCCGGCTCCACCGTGTAGGTTGCCCGGTACCTGGGCCCGAGGCCAGACGGTGACGGCTGGGAGGGCTCCGCGTAGCCGTACGGACGGTACCCCGCGCCGGTGAGGTACAGGACCGTCCAGAAGTCACGACCGGCGACGGTCACCGGGCGGTCGAGTCCCGTCCCCACCATGGTCAGGTGGCCCGCCGGGCAGTAAGGGTCGCCGCCGACCGGGCATCGCCATGCATGCGGGGGACCGGCGTGCTGGCCCTTGGCCAGCGCCGGCACGGTCCCGAGGACGGTCCCGGCGGCGAGCATCCCGACCACCGCCGCCGGCACAAGTAGCACGCGCCATCCGCCACCCAGCCCCATGCCGCCTCCCTCGGAGCGATCGTGGACCCGCGACCAAGGGACAACAGAGGCCGCAAACGGGTTCCCTTCAGAGAGAAGAGATCGACCGCGCCCACCTACCGGGCCGCCTCCCCCAGCACCCTCGCCAGCCGGTCGCGCGTGCGCGCGAGCTTGACGACGTTTCCCTTCAGCTCGAACCGCACAACCGCCTGTTCCAGCGCCTCGGCTGCCTCCTCGAGCCGGCCGGCGAGCGAGAGGACCTCGGCCAGATCGACGAGCGTGTCGCCCTGGTCGTCGAGCATGTCGGTCCCCCGGCCGATCGCCACCGCCTCGCGGGCTAGCCGCTCCGCCTCGTCGTGCTCGCCGCGGCGGACGAGCACCTTCGCCCGCACCCGCCGGCACAGCATCTGGGTGGACGCATCGTCGCTCCCGCCGAGCGACGCCCCCCGGCTGGCCCAGCTGTCGGCGTCGTCGAGACGGTCCAACTCGTAGAGGGCCTCCCCCAGCAACCCGGCCGCGTACGACAGGAAGCCGCGCTCTCCCAGCTCGTCGAGGAGCCTGCACCCTTCCTCCCCGAGCTCCGCAGCGGCGACCGGATCGCCGGCCAGCAGCTCGACCTCAACGAACGACACGCAGAGCGTCGCCCCGAGCTGGATGCCTGCGCCGCGGTCGGCAAGCTCCGATCGGACGCCGGCTATCAGCTCCCTGGCCTCGTCGAAGCGACCCAGCATGGCCACCGCCTGTGCGCGATCCCGGCGGACCAAGGGGTCCGGACCTCTCAAAGCTTCCTGCTCGTCCATCCAGGCGAGCAACTCCGGCACAGGCATGGTGCCGTACAGACGGCCGCCCGAGCTCCACGCCGAGATCGCCGCCGGCAGCTCCACCACCCCCTGAGCGTGGGCGAACGCGTGATCGAGCGCCTCCACGACGGCATCCGCGCGGCCGCGATTCAGCTCCACATAGCCGAGGGCGTAGTACGCCACGTACAACGCCAGGTGGGCGCCGGCAGCCTGGAATACGGGGAGGGCCTCCTCGATGAGAGCGGCGAGCGCCTCGGCGGCACCCTCCGGCTCGAGGGACATTCGGAACCGGCCCACGAGGATCCTCGCGCACAGCTCACCCACCCGATCAGCGGCAGCCGAGGCGCGTTCGGCCGTCGCCTCGGCCCGTCGGATCGCCTCGGCGCCGCGGCCCCCTTCGAACAGGGCGTCGGCGAGCATGGTCTCCAGGAGGAGATCGATCTCGGCCAGGGGTAGGAGCGCCGCGGCGCGCTCGAGCAGGCTGACCGCTGCTCGGTAGTCACCTCGCCGGTACGCGCGGCGGCCGGCGGCGGTGAGGCGGCGCCGCGCTGCGGCCGCCAGCTCGCCGTCAACGGGCAGGCCGAGCTCCTCGCGGTACCAGTGGGCCTGCTCGAAGTGGTAGCCCAGGACCTCGTCGAGCTCGACGAGCGAGGTGCCGTGTTCCTCAAGCCAGAAGGCGAAGTTCCGGTGCAGCTCGGCTCGAGTCGCCTTCGGCAGGGCCTCGTAGGCCGCGTCCCGGATCAGCAGGTGCCGGAACCGAAAGCCGTCCTCGCCGGGGAGGTGTGCCCGGTCCGGCCGGATCAGCTCCTTGCGGACGAGCGCGGCCAGGCGCGGAGTGACCCGAGTCTCCTGCGGCGCCAATGCCTGGACGGCTCCCCGGTGGAAGATCTCGCCCTCCACCGCGCCCAGCTCGAGCACCGTGCGCTCTGTCGGCTCGAGCTGGTCGAGACGCGCCGCGAGTAGCGCGTGCAGCGTCGGCGGGACGACCACCTCGCTGTCCGCCTCGCCGGACATGGCCAGCATCTCCTCGATGAACAGGGGGTTGCCGCCGGCGGCGCTCGCGATCCTGGTGCGCAGCTCGTTCGGGATGCGCTCGGGGAGGAGCTCGTCGACCTCCTGGTCACCCAGTGGCTCCAGACGAAATGTGACGGGCCACCCGGAGCGGCGATCTGTGAGCTCCGGCCGGGCCATGCAGAGCACCAGGATCGGGGCCCCCGAGGAGAGCAGCGCGACGTGCTCGATCAGGTCGAGGAACGTCTCCTCCCCCCATTGGATATCGTCGAAGACGGCGACGACCGGCCGGTCCGCTGCCGCCCGCTCCAGGGTCTTGCGGAACGCCCAGGCGATCTCCTCCGCCGACGTCGCCGCGTCGGTCTGGCCGAGCAGCGAACGAATCGACGTCGCGGCGGCGGCGTCCTCCGGCTGCACGGCCAGCTGTTTCAGGATCTCGACCACCGGCCAGTACGTGATCCCCTCTCCGTAGGGAAGACAGCGGCCGCGGACCACCGTCGCTTCCAGCGAGGCGAGGGTCTCGGCGATGAGCCGCGACTTGCCGACCCCGGCTTCCCCGGTCACCGTCACCAGCTCGCAGAGGCGCCCGGCCTGGACCCGTTCCCAGGCTTCCCGGATCGTTGTCAGCTCGCGCCCGCGCCCCACGAACCGAGCCCCGTGGGAGCGCTCCGGTGCCTCATGGACCCGCAGGAGCCGGTAGGCGGGCATGCGCCGAGCCTTGCCCTTCAGCTCCAGGGGCTCGACCGGCTCGACGTCGGCCGCGTCCCGAAGGAGGGCGAGGGTCGGAGCCCCGATCAGCACGTCCCCGGGCGCCGCGGCCTGCTCCAGTCGGGCGGCCACGTTCACCGCGTCGCCGGTCACCAGCCGCTCCTCGGTGCCGGTGACCACCTGCCCGGTGTTGACGCCGATCCGGGCCTGGACGCCGAGCCCCGGGAGCGCCTCACGCATCTCCATGGCCGCCCTCACGGCGCGGAGCGCGTCGTCCTCGTGCGCCGCCGGCACCCCGAACACTGCCATCACCGCGTCGCCGATGAATTTCTCCACCGTCCCCCCGTGGCGCTCGACGATCGCCTTCATCCGCTCGAAGTAGCGGGCCAGGAGGCCGCGGAGCGCTTCCGGGTCGATCGACTCGCCCAGCGAGGTCGAGCCCGTCACGTCGCAGAACAGCACGGTCACGGTCTTCCGCTGCTCCCGCGCCGGCGCCGAGGCCAGCGCGGCTCCGCAATGGGGACAGAAGACGACATCGCCGTCGATCTCCCGTCCGCAGCTCGAGCAGGCGCGCATGGGGGAAAGGCTATGGCGCCCGGACCGCCGGGACAATCGACATGCCCTCGAGCAGCTCCCCGGTCAGGACTCCTCGTGGCCCTCGGCCGGTGGAGCCGGCGGCTGCCCTGACGCCCTGGACAGGAACACGGGGATGCCCAGCTGTGGGACCCACACGAAGAACAGGGGCAGGTAGGACTTCACCGCGGAGGCCACGAACACCAGCGCCACCGCCACCAGCACGAGCACCACCACTACGAGCCGCTGAGCCCGCTCGCTCATGTCGGAGCTCCCGGCTCTGGGGGCGGGGTGAACGACGTGGTCGCGGCACCGGCGGACTCCTCGGCGCCCGGTGGGGGCGGAGGCGGGCGCCTGGATTGGATGGCCCATTGCACCAGCACGAACGTCGAGATCGCGGCGAGGGCCGCCGTGCTCCACTGGCTGCCGGTCAGCCCGAAGAACCGCTTGTCCACCCGGAGGAAGTCCGTGATGACCCGGCCCATCCCGTACCAGATGGTGAACGTCAGGATCAGCACGCCCTCCCGCCGGGGCTTGCTCGCCATGACCAGGTACATGAACAGGAACAGCGACCCCGCGATCAGGAAGTCGTACAGCGCGGTCTGGTGGACCCCGTTCCCCGTCTGCACCACGCCGGTGGGATAGATCAGCCGCGCCACGTGCGGGGTGATCTCCAGGGTGTGGCGGTGCAGGCCCTGGAGGAGGGTCTCGGTGCACACGTTCCCCGTGCACGAGAACCCGGAGAGATGCCCGCCGTCGTAGGCGAACGCCCACGGCACGCTGGTGGGCTTCCCCAGATGGTCCCCGATGACGAGGTCGCCGATCCGCCCCACGAAGATGCCGAACGGCAGTCCGATCGCGGCGCTGTCCATGACCTGGAAGAACCGGTAGTGGTGCCGGCGCATCACGGGGTAGGCGAACGCGATGGCCCCGACGATGCCGCCGATCAGGCTGATCCCGCCGTTGTAGATCTTCAGCATGTCGGTGAAGCTGTTGAACTCCGAGAGGTGCGCGATCACGTAGAAGAACCGGGCCCCGACGATCGTGCCGATCAGGGCCCAGAACAGCATCGAGCTGGCGTGCTCCTCCTTCACGCCGCGCTTGGGGCCTTCCCGGAGCACCCACCACGATCCCAGCAGGAACCCGAACGCGATCCCCACGCCGTGGGGGGAGATGGCGAATCTGCTGCCGAAGTGGACACGGTCCAGGACCGGCCACGACAGCGAGGCAAGCAGGTCGATCACGCGCCTACTGTATCGCCGGACCCTCGGATTGCGAGGGCGGCCAGCCCCATCGCCCGGCCCAGCAGCATCCCCGCCACGACGTCCGAGGGGAAGTGCACGCCGAGGTACACCCGCGACGTGGCCACCAGCCCGGCCAGCCCGGCGAGCCCGATGCGGGCGGCGCCCGGCAGCCCCAGCTCGCGCCCCGCCACGGTGAGGAACGAGAGCAGGACCGCGGGGTGCGAGCTGGGCCAGGAGGTCCCCCGCGGCCTCCCGATCAGCAGGCGGACGGTGAGTGCGTCGTACGGACGGACACGCAGGTAGAGGCGCTTCAGCGCCTGCCCGGCCACCCACGTCGCGCCGGCCGCACCCACCGCCCTGGCGGCCACCCGAACCTGCCCCCGGGCGGCCAGGACGGCTCCTGCGGACAGGGAGGCCGTGATCGAGCCGAGCTCGGTGAGCCCGGCGAAGAACCTGTCCGGCGCCTTCCCGTGACCCGCGTTGACCATGCCGAACAGGCGCCGGTCCACCTTCATCCCCGGCCGGGAGGACGACAGCCGCTCCACCACGATGGCGACGGCGGCCAGGGTTCCCGCGCGCTGCAACGCCTCACGGTCGATGCTCACGCCGGCGATTTGAACCCGCCCGGCGAGGTCGGCGCAACGCCGGGGTGTGCGAGAATCGCCGCGCCAGCGCCGCGGCCCGAGGGGAGGAACCGATGCGACGAGAGGGGGATCAGCCGCCCGGGGCCGACGACCCGGAGCTCCAGCACGACCGCGACCAGCTCCACGAGCTCCAGAAGTCGCGCCAGCGCCGCGTGGCCAAGCTCCTGGTGGCGCTGTTCATCTCGGTCGTCCTCATCGTGTTCATCATCCAGAACTCCGAGCGGGTGAAGATCCACTACGTCTTCTTCACGGCCAACAACCGGCTCATCTGGGTCATGCTCGCGTGCGCCATCCTGGGAGGGGTCGTGGGCTACCTGATCGGCAGGCCCGGGAAGCAGGTCCGCCTCCGCCACCGCCCGGACCAGGAGCCGAAGCCGAAACCGGAGAAGAACAAGCCTTCCTGAGGGGTGGCCCAGGGCTTCGGGCGCTCCAGCGCGCGGCGCCCCCGGGCTTATCCGGATTCGATGTGGTGCTTCTGGGCCAGCGCCCCACGCCGAAGCACCAGCTGCGGGCCACCGGTCAGGCGCATGGCTCGCGCCGCCAAGCCCCCCACCGGGCCGCCTCGGAACCCGTACCGCACCTCATGGACGATGCGGCTCCGGCCGTGCGGGAGGGGCTCGACGCGCGTGTACACGACCGCCTCGATGAACCCGCGGAGGAGGATCTTCGAGGAACGGGGCGGGTCCCACTCCAGGACTTCGGCGTCCACCACGCCGGCCACGCCCATGAACCGGAGCTCGGTGGAGTAGCGCACGCCCACCTTCAGCCCGTCCTCGGGAACGCCCTCCACCTTGGTGATGTGGCGGTCCCATCGGGAGAGGTTTCGGGGGTCCGAGATGGCGGCCCACACGCGCTCCGGCGGCGCATCAACGTTCACGGTGACCCTTGCCTCGCTCACGTGCCTCGCTCACGACGGGCGGACGTCCATGGTGATCAACTGGGTCAATCACGCCTGGCGTACCGTACCCCCGGACCAGCCCTTCCACCACACAACTCGCTCGGTGTTCAGGCGGATCACCGCGGCGCCCTCGGGGTCGAGGCCGGCCCGCTTCGCTATCGCCGAGGCGGACCGCCCACCTGACCGCAGCCGGCCGATGACGAACATCGACGCGGTTCCCTGCAACAGGACGCCGGTCATGGCGCTGGCCCGCCACGTCGAGGCGTGGTCGACGGTGAGCGATGCGGGGCAGTCGGCGTCGACGCCCGCGAGCGCCAGCGTGGCCTGGGGAACGGCCGCGTACGGCCAACCCCGGTCCAGCAGCCACGAGGCCGGGATCACCAGCGGGCCGTGCCGCCCGCCCAGCGCGAGCGCAGCGGGCCCTCCGACCCCGACGCGGTCGCGGACCTCGTCGGGGACCCCGTCCAGCGCGGCCCGGTCCGGCGGCGCCGGGGCACGGAACGACTCGTGGCTCCCCACGCGCGGGCTGAACCGGCCCCACGTCCGGATGCCGCCCGCGCCCACCAGCGCGATCCGCTCCAGGTCCACCCGGGCGAACACCCGCCCGGGAGGGGTCCAGCTCAGCGGTACCTTCCGGGCATCGACGGCGTACCCGGCGAAGAACCGCGCGTTCCTCGTGGTGAACGCCACCGCGGCGGCCGTGATCCGGTGGGCGCTCGCCGCGGAGGCCATCCACGTCGTCGGGTCGAGCAGGTCGTACGTGCGCACGGTCCCGCCGAACACCAGCGACCCCTCCTCCGTCCGGACCAGGCCCGCCACCCGCGGGTCCGCCCGCCACGTCCTGGCCTTCACCGAGCGACGGGCCGTGGTGACCCACAGCGAGTGATCAGACACCGTGTACACCACCGGCGTGGCGTGCATCCCCCGCGTGGTCCGCAGGCCCAGGTGGCAGAGCGCGCCCCGGTCCAGCAGGGAGGCGACCTCCGGCGGCAGGGGCCGGATCACGAGGTTCGAGCCTCGGGCGGAGGGGCGGCGGGACCGGCGGGCGCGGCGTCGTCGGGACCGGCGGGGCCGCTGCCGTCCGGCGGGAACGCGATCATGAACGAGGTCCACACGGCGTGGCACAGCAGCGGCGCCAGGATCCCCCGGGTCCAGAAGGCGAGCACTCCCCACACGGCGCCGCCGACCACCGCGGCCGCCAGGATGGGAAGGCTTCCGCTGGGAGCGTTGGCCGCGAAGTAGGCGCCCCACGCGGCGAGCGCTCCTCCCGTCCGGCCCACCGCCTGCGACAGCCTTCCCTGGACCAGCCCGCGCCAGAAGAGCTCCTCGCCCGCCACGACCACCAGCGCCGCCCCCACCGCCGCCGGCACCGAAAGGCCTCCCCGCTGGTCGTAGATGGCCTCGGCGTGTCGCCGGAACGCTGGCCACGCTCGCTCCACGGCCCACACGAACACCCGGGTCGCCCCGAACAGCGCCACGCCCGCTCCCACCCCCGCCGAAACGGCCACGGCCCCAGAGACCGCCGGGCACAGGGAGACCTTCCCGGTGGCGACGGCGGCCAGCCCCGCGGCGGCGAGCACCGGCCCCGGCGCCACCCACACGCTGACCCGCCGGCGCCACACCAACCACCACGCCGCGGCCTCCGCGACCCCCCCGATCACGACGATGGCGGTGATCATGGGGGCCTACGGGAGGAACCGGACCTTCGCCGCCAGCTCGCCGGCGAACGCCGTGATGACCGCGAGGTAGAAGAACCCGGTGGCCGCCTGGACCGCCGTGGCCCGGGTCCCGCGAAGGGTCAGCCGGATCATCACCGCGATCAGCGCGGTCACCGCCACCATCCCCAGGGCCAGCCACGAGGCCAGCCCGGCGGTGGTCAGCAGCGGGCTGAACTGCGCGGAGCTCGCCAGCGGCCCGAACCCTCCGCCGATCACGGCCGCCGCCTCCAGCACCACCGCCACCAGCAGCGCCATCGCGAACCGGTTGATCGGCCCGCGGGACAGCCCGCGGTCGGTCAGGTACCAGTGGCCGAGCAGCAGTCCGTCCAGCACCGCGCCCATGAACACCGACCCCGCCAGGAGCTGGAGCAGCGAGACCACGTGCGACCCCTCCGCGGTTCCGGCCAGCTCGACGAGCATGGCCACGGCCACGCCGAGCGACAGGAACCCCCCGATCCGCGCGGCCAACATGGCCCGGGCGAACAGCAGAACCAGCCACACCAGGGTGATGCCGGCGAAGACGAGGGCCAGCCACCACGACCACCGGCCGGCCACGTCGCCGGCCTGTCGAGCCGCCCCGATCGCGCCCCACGTGGCCACCCCCAGCGCCACCAGCAGCGCGCCGGTCAGCTTGAAGAACCCCCGCTTCACCTCCCGCCACAGCGGGGTCAGGAACAGGAAGGCGGCTCCGCCCGCCACGGTCTCCGCCAGGACCAGCGCCAGCACCCCCGCGGGGCCCTTCATCCCGCCATCCGTTGGGGCGCACGGGTTCGTGGCATGCTCATCGCGCCGAACAGCCTATCGGGGGGTCCGAGGACACGAGGGCGGGGATGCTGGAACCGGGACTCCAGGGGACGGTCGAGCGGACCGTCACGAAGGACATGACCGCGACGGCCCTGGGGTCGGGTGACGTCCCGGTCCTGGGCACACCTGCGGTGGTCGCGCTGGTGGAAGCCGCGGCGTGTCGGGCCGTCCAGGGCAGGCTGGGCGACGGCGAGATCTCCGTGGGCACGCGCATCGAGCTTTCCCATGACGCCGCCGTGCCGGTGGGGACGACGGTCACGGCGGCGGCGCACCTGGTGGAGGTGGACGGTCGCCGGCTCACGTTCGAGGTCCGGGTGTCGGAACCCAGCGGCGACGTCGCGACGGGACGGCACGTGCGGGTGGTGGTCCAGCGCCGGAAGTTCCTCGAGAAGATCGGGGCGACGGGTCAGCCGGCCGGCTGATACCAGTCGCTCGCGGCCAGCCACCCGTAGTGGCCGTAGTACCCGACCTCGGCGGGAAGCGTCGCCACCGGGCCGGTCACCGCGGCGTGCGTCCCGTCCACGCGAGCCAGCTCCAGGGTCCCCGCCGCGTTCGGCCGGCGCTCCCGCTGCACGAACAGCACCCACCGCCCGTCCCGCGACCATCGGGGAGCCTCGTCGGCCACGTCGTCCCCGTCCGCCCCGACCAGGCGGCGCCGGGACGAGCCGTCGGCCGCCAGCAGCCAGATCGTGCGGTCGGCCACGCCAAAGCGGCGCTCCTCAGCGTTCCGCGTCGCCGTGGCCGCGACCCACGTGCCGTCGGGCGAGCAGGCCGGCCAGAACCAGCTCCGCGAGGGGTCGGCCAACAGGTCCACCGCCTTCCAGCCCGGAGGGCCGAGGCCCACGAGCGCCTTGCCCGCGGTCACGTACCGATCGGCTCCCACCGCGGCGACGAGGGTGTCGCCACAGGAAGTCAGGAAGTCCGGGTACAGCAGCATCGACCCGGCGACCTCCACGGCGTCGCCGCCCTCCGCCGGCACGGCCTCCAGGGGCAGGCCGTCGGAGGCCGCGGAGGCCGAACGGCCCGCGTTCCGCCAGAACAGGATCCACCGGCCGTCGGGTGACCACCCGGCCACCTGCAGCTCCGCGGGCTGGTCGGGCGGAATCCGGTACGCGGTGTGCCCCGAAGCCGAGGCCACCGAGGCCACCTCGATGCTCTCGCCCGCCACGTCGACGGCGACCCCACGTCCCGTCGGGCTGAACCGGAATCCCACGACCGCCGACCCGTCCGGGTACAGGTCCCGGGGTGGCCGGTGGGGCCCGCCGACCACCAGACCGCCCTCCGGCGTGACGCCCCCCAGGAGGTCGGCGGCGGGCGACCATTCCCAGGAGACCGCGGGTCCGCCCAGCGAACGCACCACCGTTCCCCCGGCGGCGGGCACCACGCTTCCGCTCCCGAAGGCGATCCAGCCGCCGGACGGGCTGAACGCCACCGGCGGCCGGGCGCCCGAGGGAACCAGGACTTGGTCGACGCAGGTGCCCACGTCGACGATGTGGAGTGCCCCGGAGCGGACGTATGCGACGGAGCCCAGCTCCGACGCGTTGCGCATGGAGGCCGCCGGGCACGGGCTGGACGCGCGAGGCGAGGTCCGGTCGAGCAAGGGTGAGGTGCCGCACCCGGCAGCGAGCACGGCCATCACGATCAGCGCCGCGAGCCGCAGCCGGCCACGCCCCGGAGGGCGTGCGGCAGCGTCGGTCTGCCTGCTCCGCCGGCCCGATCGCATGCCCGCCACGCCCGCCACGTCCTCCAGGACCCGGGCAGCGTAGCTCCGGGTTCCGGCGTTGGGGAGACTTTGCCGTCCGGTGATCCAGAAATGTCGACAAATTCCGCCGGAGGCGATCGGCGCGGCCGGCGCGGCCCCTCGGCGGGCCGGCCGTCCGGCCTACTCCTGGTCCCGGCGGTACTCCTTCATCCGCTTCGGGTAGCCGAGGACGGCGGCGTCGTACACCGGCAGCCCCAGCTTCTGGGCGAAGCGCCGGAACGACACCTCGTCGGGCAGGGCGAAGCGCAGCCACTCCCCGTCCGAGGCCACCAGGGCAACCGAGCGCTGCCGGTCCAGGGCGGCGGGCTCGAGGTAGGACTCCACGCCCACCCGGGACTTGAAGAACTCCTTCATGCCGCGGCGGTCCTCCCGGGACAGCTTGCCCCGCCCCGCCTTGAGCCGCTTGCGCCGGCCGCCCCGAGGTTCCCGGGAGAACTCGTCGTCCGCTCTCATCCCGTCCTCATCCCAGGTACGAGCTGCGCTTCATCAGCGAGGAGTCCACCAGCACGTTGATGCAGGCGGGGACGCCCGAGGCGAAGGCGCGCTCCAGGGCCGGGCGGATCTCGGAGGGCTTCTCCACGCGCTCGCCGTACCCGCCCAGGCCCTCCACCATGCGCTCGTACGGCACGTCGCCCAGGTCGGCGGCGGGCGCGTTGCCCTGCCCGTACAGCGCCTCCTGGGCCACCTTGATCTGCCCCCACGCCCCGTCGTTGCCGATGATCCCGACGAACGGGAGCTTCTTGCGGATGGCGGTGTCGTACTCCATCGCGTTCAGCCCGAACGAGCCGTCGCCGTACACGATCAGGACCTGCTTGTCCGGCTTGGCCAGCTTCGCGGCGATGGCGAAGGACGGCCCCACCCCCAGGCACCCGAACGGGCCCGGGTCCAGCCAGTGGCCCGGATAGCGCGCCGGGAGGATCGACGCGCTGATGCCCACGATGTCGCCGCCGTCGCCCACCACCACGGCGTCGGGATCCAGGAAGTCGCGGATCTCTCGGGCGAAGCGCTGCGGATGGATGGGCACCGAGTCGGCGTTCATGCCATCCTCCGCGGCCGCCTCCAGGCGCTGCTCCTCGCCCCGGATCTCCTCGGTCCACGCGCGCTCCTCCGCGCTGCCCACGCCCGCTTCCAGCAGCTGGGCGATGACGGCGCCGGGGTCGCCCACGATCCCGACCTCCACCGGGCGGTTCCGGCCGATGTGCACGCCGTCCACGTCGACCTGGATCACCCGCACCCCCGGGGCGAAGTTCCGCTGACCGAACCCCAGCCGGAAGTCCCAGTCCACGCCGAGGGCCAGCAGGACGTCGCACTTCCCCAGGGCCTGCTTCCTCGCCGCGGAGAAGAAATAGGGGTTGTCGGGTGGGAGGCATCCCCGGGCCAGCGAGTTCAGGAACACCGGCGCCTTCACCGCCTCGGCCAGCGCGGCCAGCGCCTCGTGGGCACCCGACCACCGCACGCCCGCCCCCGCGAAGATCACGGGGTGCTCGGCCTCGCCCAGCAGCGAGGCCGCCCGCCGCACGAGGTCCGGGTCGCCCAGGGGCCGGGCATCCGTCCGATAGCCCACGGGAACGTCGACCCCCGCGCCCGAGTTGAACTGGACGTCCAGCGGCACGTCCAGGAACACCGGCCCCATGCGCCCCGACATGGCGTGGCGGAGCGCCGTGGTCGTGTAGTCGCCCAGGCGCCGGGTGTCGTAGCAGGTCTTGGCCCACTTCGTGATGGACGACACCAGCGTGACCTGGTCCATCTCCTGGAGGGAACCCATCTCGAACTCGAAGACCGGGTTCTTCCCGGACAGCACCAGGACCGGGGAGTTCGCGTAGAAGGCGTTGGCGATACCAGTCACGGCGTCGGTCACGCCGGGGCCGGCGGTAACGGCCGCGATGCCCGGGCCGAGCGTGACCCTGGCCCACCCGTCGGCCGCGTGGGCGGCGGCCTGCTCATGGCGGAAGTCCACCACCTCGATGCCGAGGTCCACGCACCCGTCGTAGATGGGCGCGATGTGCCCGCCGGACAGGGTGAACAGGTACCGCACGCCCTCGTTCACGAGCGCCTGCGCGATAAGGTGTCCCCCATGCCTGGGCTTTTCCATCGCCGCTCCCGCAGCCAGTCGGGCCGGTCGGACCGGTCGGACCGGTCCTCGGGCATCGTACCCGGCTCGTCGCGGCCGGATGCAAACGGAGGGCACGGCTCCCCGGATTGGCGCTCCTACGACCTGGTCGCGGAGACCTACGAGCGCGTGTCCGCGCCCCGGACGGCGGAGGTGGCGGCGGACCTGATGGCGCTGGCCGATCCGCCCTCGGGCGGCCGCGCCCTGGACGTGGGAACGGGAACCGGCGTGGGGGTCGAGGCCGGCGAGAAGGCCGTGGGGTCGGACGGCGTCGCCGTGGGCGTCGACCCGTCGATCGGCATGCTCCGCGTGGGCGCCGCGGCCAGGCCCGCCATCCGGCTGGTGGCCGCCGAGGCCATCGACCTCCCCTTCCACGACGGCACGTTCGACGTCGTCACCGCGAACTTCGTGCTGTCGCACTTCCGGAAGTACGACACCGCGCTGTTCGACATGCTCCGCGTCCTGAAGCCGCTGGGGCGGCTGGCGGTGACGGCCTGGGCCGGGGCGGACGACGAGTTCCAGGCGACGTGGCGCTCGCTGACCGAGGAGGTCGTGGCGCACGAGCTCATGCAGGACGCGCTGGAGCGGGCCATGCCGTGGGAGGGCCGGTTCCGCGATCCCCGCATGCTCGAGCAGACCCTGCGCGACGCCGGGCTCCATCCCGTGCGCGTGGAGCGGCGCGAGTACCGGTTCCGGATGTCCCTGGAGGACTACGTGGAGACCCGGGAGACCGCCGCCTCCGGCCGGTTCGTCCGCGACATGCTCGGCCCCGAGGGCTGGGAGTCGTTCCGGGAACGGGCCCGGGCCACGTTCCGGGAACGGTTCCCGGACCCGCTCACCGACTTCCGCGAGGTATTGCTGGCCGTGGGGACCAAGCCGCCGGGCTGGACGGCCCAGGACTCCCAGACCCAGCGCTGATCCCTGCGCCGCGGGCTACTGACCCCAGAACTCGTCGGTGGCCTGCTGGTTGGCGGGGTACAGCCACTGCTCCGTGACCTTCCCGCCGGTGATGTGGAAGACCTGCACGCTGTTGTCGTCGAGCTTCTTGCCGTCCTTCTCGCCGGTGGCCCGGGCCAGCACCACGGTGTGCTCGTCGTTGCCGATCACGTCGTGGATCTCCAGCGTGAACGTGCCCCCGGTCAGCTCGAACACCTTGGCGAACTGCCCGAAGACCTCGTCCTTGCCGTGGAAGTCGCCGGAGAGCTGGTTGTTTCCGGGCGCGTGCCACACGATGTCGTCGGCGAACAGGTCGTTCAGCGCGGCCAGGTCGCCGCCCAGGAACGCGGCGTATCCCTTCCGGACGAGCTCCTCGTTCGGATGTGCCATGTCTTCCCCCTTTCGACGTTCGCGGATTATGCCCGGGATGCCCGGGAAAGGCCAGGGGAAATCGCCGGGCTCATCCCAGCATGAGGCGCCGGAACGACTCGCCGTGCCGGACGCCGATGCGGCGACCGGCCTCCTCGGCCTCGAGGGGCAGCCATTCCTTGAAGAACCCCAGCATATCCCCCTTCACCTGGCTGGCGTGCGCCTCCAGCGCGGCGATCTTCGTGTCCAGGAAGCCGGTGACGTCCTCGTCGTGGTTGGGCTGGGTGGACCAGGCCAGCCAGACCTCCGGCACGTTCCACGGCTCCAGCCCCTCGGCCAGCTGCTCGGCGAAGAACAGGGGGTTGCCGGCGCTCGGGAACACCCCATCGACCGTCACCGCGCCGGCGGTGCGGTGGTCCGAGTGGTTGATGTAGCGGTTCCCCACGAACCAGGTGGTGGGGTCGCAGGTCACCACCACCGCGGGCTTCACCTCCCGGACCCGCCGGGCCACGGCGGCCCGTACCCCCGGTGTGTTCTCCAACTCGCCGTCCGGCGTCTCCAGGATGTAAACCGTCGAGAGACCGAGCACGCGGCCGGCGGCCTCGCTCTCCTCGGCCCTGGTCCGGGCCAGGGCCTCGCGGTCCTCGTCCCGGTCGTTCGAGCCGCGGTCGCCGTTGGTCAGGACCAGCAGGTGCACGTCGCGGCCCGCCGCCGCCCACTTGGCCAGCGTCCCCCCCGAGGAGATCTCCGCGTCGTCGGGGTGGGCGAAGCAGGCCAGGGCGGGACCGGCGGGCGGCTCGTCTGTCACAGGCGGGCCCTAGCGTCCCGCCCGGGCCCGGGCTCTCGACGCGCTCCGAGCCTTCCCGTCCCGTGCGGCCTGATCCAGGATGTAGCGGATCACCGTGCGGGCCGGCGAGCCCGTGGCCCCTCTCGGCCAGTAGTCCCCGGCCTTCTCGTGGAACGCCGTCCCGGCCACGTCCATGTGGCACCACGGCGTGTCGCCCACGAACTCCGCCAGGAACAGGGCCGCGGTGATGGCCCCGCCCCACCGGTCGCCGATGTTCTTCACGTCGGCGATGGGCGAGCGGATCTTCTCCCGGTACCGCTTCCACAGCGGGAGCTCCCATCCCGGTTCCCCCACCGCCTCGCCGGCCGAGATGAGGTCACGGATGAGCGTGCGGTCGTTGCCCATGACGCCCCAGATCTCGTCGCCCAGCGCGATCATGCACGCGCCGGTCAGCGTGGCGGCGTCGATCAGCACGCGAGGCTTCTGCTCGGACAGAAAGGCCAGTGCGTCGGCCAGCACCAGGCGCCCCTCGGCGTCGGTGTTCAGCACCTCGGAGGTCTTGCCTCCGCGGTGCTTCAGCACGTCGCCCGGCCGGATGGAGGCGCCGCCCGGCAGGTTCTCCGAGAACGGGATCGCCGCGATGACGCCCACTCTCGGCTTCAGCAGCGCGATCGAACGCATCACCGCAAGCATGGCCGCGGCCCCGCCCATGTCGGACTTCATCCACTCCATCTGCTTGGCGTCCTTGATGGACAGGCCGCCCGAGTCGAACGTGATGCCCTTGCCGGTGAGGGCGATGGGCGGGCCGGAACCGGCCTTGTAGGTCAGCTCGACGAACCGGGGCGGGTTCACACTGCCCTGCCCCACACCGATCACACCGCCGAACCCGCCGTCGGCGAGGTCCTGCTCCGTCCACACCTTGAACTGGAGGCCGACCTCGGCCGCCATCTGCTCCGCCTCCTGGGCCAGGTGGTCGGGTGTGGCGTCGATGGCCGGCGCATTCACCATGTCTCGGGCCCAGGCCACCGACTCCGAGACGATCTCGCCGCGGCGGAAGCCCTCCTTCACCTCCTTGGCGTCCCACCGGGCCGGGCCGAGAACGGTGACGGTGGCCAGAGCCGACGGCTCGCCCGACTCCTCGTCCTCCCGGGTCTTGTAGCGGGTGAACCGGTAAGACCCCAGCAGCAGCCCTTCCACCGTGGCCTGGACCGAGTCGGTGGCGCTCCTTCCGGCGGCCTGCGGAAAGGTCGTGGCGGCCGTGGCGAACCTGACCACCCGGCGGGCCACCCGGCCCATTGCCCGCCGAAGCGTGTCGGTGGTGGCCTCCGCCTTGGGCCCCAGGCCCACCAGCAGCACGGTCTTCGCGGGGAGCTTCCCGAGCGTCGGAACCGTCAGCGCCTCGCCGAGGCGGCCCCGCACGCCGTTGTCCCGACACAGGGCGGCCAGGTCGGCGTCGAGCGCCGCCCCCACCTCCCGGACCCCGGGCCCGGCTTCCGGCCCCTGAAAGATCGGCAACACCAGGACGTCGGCATCAGCTTCCGCGGGCGATGTCGTACGGAATTGAAACGTCGGCATGACCAGGCTCCCTCAGATCGGCTCGGGGCGCTCAGTCTATCCGGTTGGGGTGGTGTGACCCGCGGCGACGGCGCGCGTGGCTCGAACCGCACCCGGCTCCACCCAAGGGGCCTGGCCATCGCATGCAGGTTGCATGCAAGACATGAGATCTGCTTGTAGGATGGCAGCCGTGGCACGAACGATCCAGATCCGGAACGTGCCCGACGACGTTCACCGTACGTTGAAGTCCCGCGCAGGAGCTGCCGGGCTCTCGCTCTCCGACTACCTGTTGGCTGAGGTGGTCAGGGTGGCCGAGCGCCCTCCCCTGGCGGACGTGCTCTCTCGCGCCGAGACGCGACACGGCGGCGCGACCCTGGACAGCATCGTCGACGCCGTCCGATCTGGCCGCGACCGGACGTGATCGTCGTTGACACCTCGGCGGTGATCGCCGCGCTGGCCGCGCGCCCTCCGAGCGAGGCACTGACCGTCCGTCTACGAAACGACGGCGATCTCCATGCGCCCCATCTCCTCGACGTGGAGTTCCTCCACGCACTCCGGCGGCTGGTTGCCACACGGAAGCTCACCGAGGACAGAGCTGCCGAGGCTCGAGGGGACTTCGCCGATATGGCGCTCGTTCGATACCCGCACCATCCGCTGGCGGACCGAATGTGGGAGCGCCGCCGAAACCTGACGGCGTACGACGCGGCCTTCATCGCGCTCGCCGAGGCCCTGGGCGTCCCCTTGATCACCTGCGACGGACGCCTCGCCAGAGCCGGCGGACATCAAGCCCGAGTCGAGCTCTTCCGAGTCCCATAGGGTGCCGCATGTCCGGCGGGGGGAGACCGATCGGGGATCGATCTGGATGAACGCGCGGGGCCAGCGCATCGAGCCGCCTGACCCCTTCGGCCCCAGGACACAGCCGAAACCTGACCTCAGTTAGTCTTCGCTTCGAGTGGAAACCAGGGACATCCGCGACCTCGTGCGCTTCTCGGAGGACGGGCCGGCTCGGTCCGACCTGTTCGAGAGCGAGCGGTTGTGGGCCGAGGTGATCTGCCTGGAGGCGAACCAGCAGGCCGGGCCGATGGGCGATCCGGGCGCCGACGCCGTGTTCGTGGTCGTGGCGGGCGAGGCGGTGGTGCAGGTCGACCGGAGCCGGAAGCGGCTGAAGCAGTGGTCCGTCGCGCTGGCGCCGGCGGGTTCCGAGGTCACCGTGACCAGCGCATCGGCCGATCCGACGGTCCTGCTGGTGGTGGCGGCTCCTCCGCCGACGCCGCACGCGGTCAGCGGGTAGCGCCGGCAGGCTCCTCGGTCCGCCGCCGCGGCAGCACCGCCAGCGACAGCAGCAGCGCCCCGGCGAAGCTGGGGATGCTGGCCCCGAACGCCGAGTTCCACAGCGGGAACGGCAGGTGTAGCCAGCTATGGAACAGCGTGCGCATCGCGTCGTTCCACCAGGCCAGCTGTGAGCCGACGCACCACTGGTACAGCAGGAACCCGGCGGCCCACGGCACCAAAGCCCTGGCTCGCAGGCGGGGAACCCGCCCCGAGGGCCCTCCGTCCGGGTCGAACAGGTCGGCCGCATCGTGGACTCGATGTCGCAGCACGAAGTAGTCCGCCACGAACACCCCGAACAGCGGGACGAACACCGAGCCCAGCAGCAGCAGGAAGAACTCGTAGTCGCCCACGGCCAGGTCCGGCCGGCCTCCCAGCCACGCGGCCAGGGCCACGCCGGCGGCGGCCACGGCCGCGATGGCGCCTCGCTGGGGGATCCGCGGCGCCAGGTTCTGGCTGGACACCGCCGACGAGTAGATGTCGGCGAAGGCCTCGTCGGTCTCCCCCACCAGCAGCGTCAGCAGCACGATCGTTCCGCCGGCCAGCGTCGCGATCGCCGTGGCCAGGTCGGCGGGCGTGGCGAACTGGGGCAACCCCGCGCCGAGGACCAGCAGCGCACCCAGCGCGTAGAACCACATGTTCCCCAGGGCGTACCCCGCGTAGGTGCCGGCCGCCCCCGAGGCTCCGCGCCGGGCGAACCGGTTGTAGTCCGCCACCAGCGGAAGCCAGGAAACCGGCATGGCGACGACCAGGTCGACCGCCAGCCAGAAGTGCCCCGGGTAGCCGCCGGCGCCGCGCGAGCTCCAGATGGAGGAGAGGCTCGCGGTGGTCAGCAGGCGGATGGTGATCCACAGCCCGACCGCTCCCACCACCCAGGCCCCGAACCGCTCCAGCCACCTCCGGATCACCAGGATCGGCCCGCCCAGGGCCAGGGCGGTACAGGCCACCGCCACCACGGCCAGCCACACCGCGTAGCCGAGATGGAGCACGCGGTTGGCGACGAGGCTCATGGCCCAGAACTCGAACCCGGTCCACCCCACCAGTTGCGCGATGTTCAGGGCGCTCGGCAGGTAGGACCCCCGCGTCCCCAGCACCGGCCGGAACAGGACCATGGTCGGCAACCCCTCGCGGGCTCCTGCCACCCCCACCAGGGCGAGCGGCACGCACCCCAGCAGCGAGCCCACGACGATGGCGAGCAGGGCCTCGCGGAACCCGAGCGCGGGCACCAGCAGCGCACCGGTCAGGATCACCAGCAGCCCCACCGACAGGTCGCCCCACAGCACCGCGAAGTCGAGCCCGGACAGCCTCCGGTGCTCCGGAGGGACGGGCCGGATGCCCACGGTGGGGGCCTCGCGCTGGAGGATCCGCTCCAGCCGTTCCGTGACGCTCGCCATGCTCGCTCCCTCCGCCCGAATTACCGGGATCAGGTTCCAAGGGTCGGCGACCACCAAGTCGCCCTCTCAGCCCGGTGCGCCCGAGCTCCCCGATCGCGGTCGACTGTACGGCCGCCCGTGCCACCCGGCAACACGCCCGGGTAGGCTCCGGCACGACGATGGAGACGATGGACGCGCCGGTCGTGGGCGGGGCGGTTCCCCGCGCGGAGGACGAACGGTTCATCACGGGCGCCGCCCGGTACACGGAGGACCTTCCCGCGGACGGCGCGCTGCACGCCGTGTTCGTGCGGGCGTACGCGGCCCACGCGCGCATCCTCGGCATCGACACGGAGGAAGCGGCCCGGATGCCGGGCGTGGCCGGCGTCTCCACGGCGGCGGACCTCGGCCTCGAGCCGATGTGGCGTTCCAAGAAGGTTCCCGAGGGCATGTGGCGGCCGGTGCTCGCCGCCGACACCGTCCGTTTCGCCGGCGAGCCGGTGGCCGTGGTGATCGCCGAGACCCGGGCCCAGGCCATGGACGCCGCGGAGCTGGTGGCCGTGGACTACGAACCGCTGCCGGTGGTGATCGACCCCACCGAGGCCGTCCGATCCGAGGCACCCGCGCTGTTCCCCGACCATGGGACGAACGTGGCCATGACGCTGGAGGGCGGGGAAGAGGGCGCGCTGGACGGCGCGGAGGTCGTGGTCCGCGCGCGGTTCGTGAACCAGCGGGTGGCTCCGGCGCCGATGGAGGGGAACGCCATCCTGGCCATCCCGCAGGCCGACGGCGGCCTGACCGTGTGGGTGTCCACCCAGGCGCCGTTTTGGCTTCGCGAGGAGCTGGCGCCGGCGGTCGGCCTGGACAAGGAACGGATCCGCGTGATCGCGCCGGCGGTGGGGGGCGCGTTCGGCGCGAAGATCTACTCCTGTGCCGAGCACGTCGTGGCGGCGGCCCTGGCCCTCCGGCTGCGACGGCCCATCCGGTGGGTGGAGACCCGCTCCGAGAGCATGGTCACCATGACCCACGGCCGGGGCCAGGTTCAGGACGTGGGACTGGCGGCGCGCCGCGACGGGACGCTCACCGGCATCCGGGTCCGGGTGGTGGCCGACTGCGGCGCGTATCCGGGGGCGAACGACGAAATCGTGACCGGAACGCGGCTGATGGCGACCGGGCCATACCGGATCCCGCGGGTGGACTTCCGTGCGGACCTCGTGGTCACGAACACGACGCCCGTGTCCGCGTATCGCGGCGCGGGCAGGCCGGAGGCCACCGCGCTGCTGGAACGGGCCATGGACATGCTGGCGGTCGAGCTCGACCTCGATCCCGCGGTGCTTCGCCGCCGCAACCTGCTCCGCCCCGAGCAGTTCCCCTACACCACCCCCGCGGGCGCCACCTACGACACCGGCTCCTATCAGGAAGCGCTGGACCAGGCGCTCCGCCTAGCGGGGTACGAGGAACTGCGAAAGGAGCAGGCGGAACGGCGCGAGCGGGACGACCGGGTCCAGCTGGGCGTCGGCATGGCCTCCTACGTGGAGGTGACCGCCTCGGACTCAGCTCCAGTCAGCGAGTATGGATCGGTGGAGGTCCACCCCGACGGCACGGTCACCGTGGCCACGGGGATCTCGCCGCACGGCCAGGGCCACGAGACGTCGCTGGCGCAGATCGCGGCGGAGACACTCCGCGTGCCGTTCGACCGCATCCAGGTGGTGCATTCCGACACCGGCCTGCTCCCCCGCGGCGAGGGGACCTGGGGATCGCGGTCGCTCCAGATGGCCGGGCCGGCCGTGCTGACGGCCTCGCAGGAGGTCGTGGAGAAGGCCAGGCGCATCGCCGCCCACCTCCTGGAGGTCAACGTGGAGGACGTCGTCCACGCCGACGGCCGGATCGGGATCGTGGGCGCGCCCGAGCGTTCCCTGAGCTGGGGGGAGATCGCGACCGCGGCGGCCGACGGGGCGAGCCTTCCCCAGGGCATGGAACCGGGCTGCGCCGCCTACGGCGACGTGGAGCAGGGCGGCGGGACGTTCCCGTTCGGGACGCACGTGGCCGTGGTGGAGGTCGACATGGAAACGGGAGGCGTGCGCCTCCGGCGGCACGTCGCCGTGGACGACGCCGGGCGAATCCTGAACCCGCTCCTGGCCGATGGACAGGTCCACGGCGGACTGGCTCAGGGCATCGCGCAGGCCCTGTTCGAGGAAATCCTCTACGACGAGGACGGGAACCCGCTCACGGCGAACCTCATGGCGTACGCGGTGCCCAGCGCGGCCGAGCTGCCGATGTTCGAGACGGCGCACACCGAGACGCCGACCCCCTTGAATCCCTTGGGGGCCAAGGGAATCGGGGAGGCGGCCACGATCGGCTCCACCCCCGCCGTCCAGAACGCGGTGATCGACGCGCTGTCGCACCTCGGGGTCCGCCACCTCGACCTCCCGCTCACGTCGGAGCGGGTGTGGCGGGCCATCCGCGGCGCCAACGCGAACCACTGACCGCTCGGCGATGGGGCGGCCGGAGGTCGGCGAGGAAGCCACCGTCTGGGTCACCGTCACCGAGGACATGACCGCCAGGCTGTTCGGCCGGGAGATGCATCCCGTGTACGGCACGGCCTGGATGGTCCTGCACGTGGAGGAGAGCGGGCGCCTGCTGGTGGACCGGCACCTCGGGGCCGAGGAGGACGCGGCGGGCTATCGCATCGAGCTGACCCACGAGCGCCTGGCGCAGGTGGGCGCCTGGCGCAGGTGGGCGACCACCTCGCCGTCACAGCGCGAGTCGTGGCCGTGGACGAGCGGGAATGCGTGACCGAGCATCAGGTGTTGAGGGCGGATGAAATCGTCGGGCGAGCCCGGTTCGTGCAACGCTACGTCCGGCGAGGCGCGTTCTGGCGTCCACCGAGGGGGCAGGCGTGACGTACGAGCAGATCCTGTACGAGGAACGCGAGGGCACGGCCTGGATCCGCCTGAACCGCCCTGAGCGCCTGAATGCCCTCACCACGGCGCTGTCCGCCGAAGCCCTGGACGCCGTGGCGCGCGTGGAGAAGGACCCCGAGATCCGCTGCCTGGTGATCACCGGCGAGGGCCGGGGGTTCTGCGCCGGGCAGGACCTCCAGGAGTTCGCGGAGCGGGGCTCCGGGGCCCTCGACGTCGGCGAGCACCTCCGGAGCGGCTACAACCGCCTGATCACGGCGCTGGTGGAACTGCCGAAGCCGGTGGTGGCGGGCGTGAACGGGGTGGCTGCGGGCGCCGGGCTGTCGCTGGCGCTGGCGTGCGACGTCCGCATCGCCTCCGACGCGGCCCGGTTCCTCCAGGCCTTCGTGAAGATCGGCCTGGTGCCCGACTCCGGCGGGAACTGGCTGCTCCCGAGAGCCGTGGGGGTGGCCAAGGCCCTCGAGCTCTCCATCACCGGCGAGCAGGTCGACTCGGCCGAGGCCCTCCGCATCGGCCTGGTCACGAGCGTGGTGCCGGCCGACGACTTCCCCACGGAGCTGGAGCGGTACGCCACCAACCTGGCGGCGATGCCGACTCGGGCCATCGGCTCGACGAAGCGCCTGCTGGCCGAGACGCCGGGCCTGACCCTGGCGGAGACGCTGGAGCGAGAGGCCGTGGCCCAGGCCGAGGCCGCCACGTCCGAAGACTTCAAGGAAGGGGTGCGCGCATTCCTGGAGAAGCGCCCGCCCCGGTTCACCGGCCGCTGAGCTGAGGAGGGGGACATGGCAACGATCGCCGCGGACGCCACCACCAAGCGCTGGACCCTGTTCGCGGCCGTCCTGGGATCGGGCATCGTGTTCCTCGACTCGACGGTGGTCAACGTGGCCCTGCCCAAGATCGGACAGGACCTCCACAGCAGCCTGTTCAGCACCCTTGAGGGCCAGACCTACGTCTACAACGGCTACCTCCTCACGCTGTCGGCCCTGCTGATCCTGGCGGGGGCCCTCAGCGACTACTACGGCCGCAAGCGGATGTTCGCCCTCGGGCTGGCCGGGTTCGGGGTCACCTCGGTGCTGTGCGGCCTGGCCCCGAACATGGAGCTCCTCATCCTGTTCCGGATCCTCCAGGGAGCCACCGGGGCCCTGCTGGTCCCCGGCGCCCTGGCCCTCATCACCTCGACCTTCGACGGCGAGGAGCTGGGGCGAGCGTTCGGGGTGTGGGCCGGCGCGTCCGCGGCCACCACGATCCTGGGGCCGTTCCTGGGCGGCGTGCTGGTCGACTCGATCTCCTGGCGGGCCGTGTTCTTCATCAACGTCCCGCTCATCCTGCTGGCGTACTACGCGACCGTGCGCCACGTCCACGAGTCCCGGGACGAGGACATGGTCCGGAAGTTCGACTGGATCGGCGCCGCGGTCGTGGCGCTGGCCGTCGGCGGGCTGGCGTTCGGGGCCATCCGGGGGCAGCAGCGGAACTGGCACGACTCTGCCGCGTACATCGCCCTGGCGGTGGGCGCCGTGGCCGCGGTGGCCTTCCCGTTCCTGGAAGCCCGCATGGAGCATCCGCTGGTGCCGCTGTCGCTGTTCCGTTCCCGGAACTTCACCGTGACCAACATCTCCACCCTGCTGATCTACGGCGCCCTGTACGTGACCTTCTATTTCCTGACGCTGTTCCTCCAGGGGACCCTGGGGTACAACGCCGCCGCCGCGGGGGTCGCCGGGGTTCCGGGCACCCTGTTCCTGGCCCTGTTCTCGACGCGCTTCGGGAAGCTGGCGGCCCGGTACGGCCCCCGGCTGTTCATGTCCGTGGGGCCGGTGATCATGGCGCTGGGGGTGCTGTGGTACGCGCGGGTGCCCGCCCACAGCACGCCCTGGGTGCTGACCACGGGAACGAGTGGGCGCATCCTGCCGCCGTCCAGCTACTTCACCGACTTCCTGCCCGGCCTGATCCTGTTCGGGATCGGCATCTGCATCATGGTCGCGCCGCTCACCACGGCGCTGATGACCTCGGTGCCGGAGCACAACTCCGGCGTGGCCTCCGCGGTCAACAACGCCATCTCGCGGGTGGGGCCGCAGCTGGCCGGGGCGGTCATCTTCGTGGCCATCGCGGCGAGCTTCTACCACGGGCTGGCGTCCCGAGTGCCGGGCCTGAACCCGGGGTCCGAGAAGGTCCGCCAGCAGTTCGCGCCGCTGAACCAGCCCTCGGACCACCCGTCGCAGCAGGAACGGGTCGCCGCCCGGGAGGCTTCCACCGACTCGTTCCATCTGGCCATGTACCTGGGGGCCGGGCTGCTGCTGGCGGGGGCGGTGGTGAACGCCGTCGGGATCAAGAACCCGCCCCGGCGAGCCGCTCCGCTGCGTCCCGAACAGGTCGAGCCCGTTCCCGTCCCGTGCGGCGGCTGCCTGGCCGAGCGCGAGGTCACCGCCGGCGCCGCGCAGGCCGGGGCCGGGGGCGATCGGGCGACCGAGACGTGACCCTCCCGGCCGGCGACCTCCTGGACCTGCTGGACTGGAAGCGCCGGGTGTTCGAGCTGTACGCGGAGGTCCGGGCGGCCGATGGCGACGAGGGCGCGTGGCGACGGTGGCGTTCGGTCCGCGACGAGCTGTTCGCCTCCCACTCCCAGTCCCCCATCCCGCCGGAGGCCCGGGCCTCGTTCGCGGGCCTGCCGTACTTCGACCACGACCCGGCCGCCCGCGTGCTGGCCGACGTGGAACCGGCGGAGCCGGAGCACTACGAGATCGGCACCAGCGACGGCGGGACGTACGGGTTCACCCGGTTCGGCGTGGCCCGGTTCTCGCTCTACGGCCGCGACCTGGCCCTGGAGGCCTACTGGCTGGAGGGCTACGGCGGGGGCGTGTTCCTGCCGTTCCGCGACGCCACGGCAGGCCGGGAGACCTACGGAGCGGGCCGGTACCTGCTCGACACGGTGAAGGGCTCGGACCTCGGCGCCGAGGACGGTCGCCTGGTCCTGGACTTCAACTTCGCCTACAACCCCTCGTGCGCGTACGATCCGCGGTGGGCCTGCCCACTGGCCCCGCCGCCCAACCGCCTCGACGTGGAGGTCCGGGCCGGCGAGCGGTACGTGGGAGCTGCGGCCCAGGGGGAGTAGCGATGCCGAAGTCCGCCGGAACCCGTTGCGCGTACTGTTAGCGATGGAGCCCGAAGCGAGCGCGACGCCGGCGCCGAGCACCGCAGCGCCTGCACGCCCGGCCCGGTCTCGCGGCCGGGCCCGGTTCGCGCTGTGGCTCGCCGTCGGGGCGCTGGTCGCCCTGAGCCTCGGACTGTACGGACGGGCTCACGACCCGACCGGGCGGAGCCTGGTCACGCTGTTCTTCACGAACACCCTGACCCTCAAGGTGTGGTTGGCGACGGCGGCCGTCTCGCTGGCCGCGTTTCAGGGCCTCACCGGGCTCCGGATGTACGGAAAGCTCGGGCGGCAGCGGGGACCCCGGTGGGTCCCCACCGCCCACCGGTTGTCGGGCACGGTGGCGTTCCTGCTCACGATCCCGGTGGCCTACCACTGCCTGTGGGCGCTGGGGTTCCAGTTCCAGGCCGGGACCCGGATCCTGGTCCACGGGGTCTTCGGATGCTTCTTCTTCGGCGGGCTCGCCACGAAGGTGCTGGTGGTGAACTCCCGGCGCATGCCAAAGTGGGCGCTCCCGGTCATGGGCGGTTCCCTGTTCACGGCGCTGGTCGTGATCTGGGCGACCAGCGCCCTGTGGTTCTTCCGGACCCAGGGCATCCAGTTCTGAGCATGGCCGGGCGCCGTTCGACCTTCGACCGGGTGATCCTCACGCTGCTGGTGGCCGGCGCGGTGCTGTTCGTCCTGCTGCTGTCGGGGATCGGCTCGGGCCTGCTCACCAATCCAGCCCCCTATCGCCCGCCGGCGCCCTCCCCGGTGGCCACGAACACGAAGTGAGGGGCCCGCCCCAGAAGGCGAGCCCCCCACCGTGCGTGGAACCCCGGAGCTAGGTCAGTCCTTGATCCGATAGGTAGGCCTTGGCCACGTCGGCCGGGTCCTGGTGCTCGATCTCGACCTTCTCCGACAGGCCGGTGATGGTGGCGTCCTCGATCCCCGCACTGACCTTGTTCAGGAGGTCCTCTCCCGAGGAGGTCAGCACGCCCTTCTTCACGATCGGCGCGATGTTCCCGGCCGCCTGGAGGTTCTTGTCGTCTTGGAGGACGACCAAACCTTCCTTGGCGATGATCGATTGCGTGGAGCACAGGAGTGCCACGTCCACCGCCCCGCTGACGAGAGCATTCGCAGTGGCCGAGTCGCAGGCCCCGATGGGCTGGAACTTGCCGAATTCGATCCCGTACGTGGACTTCAGGCCGGGGATGCAGAACGGCCGCTGCGGGCACTCGGGCGGCCCGCCCAGCGTCAGCTGCCCGGCCACCTTGGCCAGGTCGCTCATCGTGGTCAGGCTGTACTTGTCGGCCGTGGCCTTGGTGACCACGAACGCGTTCGTGTCGTTGGCTGGCGTGAAGTCGAGCAGCTCCCAGCCCTTCTTCTCCACCAGGGGCTTCAGGCGCGCCGCCACCTGGTCCGCCGTCCCGCTGGTGTCGGCGTTCGGGTCCAGGGCCGGCAGCTCGTAGGCCACGTACTCGGGTTTGATGTCGATCTTCCCGCTCTCCAGGGCCTTGTCCGAGATCTCCCGGGTCCCCAGATGGAGCTGGTAGGACACCGTGCACCCGTTCGCCGCCAGGATCTGCCCGTACAGCTCGGCCATGATCTGGCTCTCGGCGTAGTCGCCCGACACGCCTACCGTGACGGGGTCGTTGCACGCCTTGCCGGTGCCGCCCCCACCCGGCGAGCTCTTGCCGCACGCCGCGGCCAGCAGCGTGAGCGCGAGCGCCGCCGCCCCGAGGGCAAGCTTGCGGTGCTTCCGCATGGGTTTTCTTCCCCCCTCTCCGGGTCCGTGGCGCCCGCGATCCGGGCGCCGCTGCGCATCACCCTATCCCAGTCCGCCGACACGCCAAGGCGTTACGGCGCGTCCGGCCCTCAGGCCGACTTGAACGCGGCCGCGGGCTCGGGCTCCACCTCCGGCCGCCGGCGCCCCCGCTGGGAGAACCTCGGGGTGGCGATCCGCTCGAACCCCGCGAAGGCCAGCTCGGTGAGGATGGCCAGCGCTGCCACCAGGACGGCCCCGGCCAGGACCATGGTGTCGTCGTTCACCGCGAACCCGTCCACGATGTAGCGACCCAGGCCTCCGCCGCCGATCACGGCGGCCAGCGTGGCCGTGGCCACGACCTGGACGGCCGCCGTTCGCAGGCCGGCGATGATGAGCGGGGCGGCCAGCGGCAGCTCCAGCCGCACCAGGACCTCGCGCTCCGTCATGCCCACCCCTCGCGCGGCCTCCACGGTGTCCGGATCGACCCCCTGGATCCCCACGTAGGTGTTCGTGAGGATGGGCGGGATGGCCAGCAGGAACAGCGCGATCACCGTGGGGACGAAGCCGAAGCTGAGCTTGGGCTTCACCTGGAGCATGATCAGGAACACCAGCGACAGGATGGCGAACGAGGGGATGGCCCGGCCCAGGTTGGCGATGGACACCGCCAGGAACTCGCCGCGCCGCGTGTGGCCGATGAGCATCCCGACGGGAAGTGCGACCGCCATGGCGATGGCCACCCCGAGCAGCGAGAGCTCCACGTGCTGGAGGACCCGCGTCGGGATGGGGCAGTTCAGCGGCTCGCAGGGGCCGGACCAGTGACTGGCGGTGGTGAGCCAGTGCCACAGCTGGACGAACGCGTGCATCAGGCCGGCACCCGTCCCCGGCGGGGAGACCATGGCGTGATGGCCCGCTGGCCCACCAGCAGCAACGAGTCGGCGGCGATGGCCAGCGCGACGCACAGCACCGTCCCGGTGAGGGCGGCCGTGGCGAACGAGTCCCGAAGTCCCTCGTAGATGAGCAGGCCCAGCCCGCCCTTGCCGATGAGAGCCGTGACCGTGACCAGGCCGATCGTGGTCACCGTGGCGATGCGGATCCCCGCGGCGATGGCCGGCAGGGCCAGCGGCAGCTCCACCCTGGCCAGCAGCTGTCGCTCCGTGTAGCCCATGCCCCTGGCCGCTTCCTTCACGTCGTCCGGGACGCCGCGGAGCCCGGTGACGATGTTCCGGATCAGGATCAGCAGCGTGTAGCTGACCAAGCCGATCTCGGCGGTGACCGCGGAGAGGCCGGTGAACGGGATCAGCAGCACGAACAGGGCCAGGCTCGGGATCGTGTACAGGAACCCGGTGAGCCAGGTGAGGGGTGGGTACAGCCACCGGCGCCGGTGCGCCGCCACGGCCAGCGGGAACGAGATCAGGAACCCCACCCCCACCGCGATCACCGTGTACTCGAGGTGCTGGAGGAAGGCCCGGAAGATGGTGTCGCCATTGCGGCCGATCCAGCCCCAGTCGATGAACGGCTGGCCGGCGAGCCCGAGCCCCGCCGGCGCGATCACCCGGCGCTCGCTTTCACTGCGTGATCTCCCGGGACAGCCGGTCCAGGGTGAGGATCCCCAGGTAGCGCTGGCCCTCGCTCACCACCACGGCCACGTTTGTGGACGAGGTGACGATGGAGTCCAGGGCCTGACGCAGCGAGTCCTTCGCCGTGACGTAGGCGCTGAACCTCCGGGGGTTGGCGTCCCTCGCGGTGGCCGCGCCGTCCAGCGACGACTCGTCAATCCAGCCGAGCAGCTCGCCGTCCTCGACCACGCTGACCCAGCCGAACCCGCCCTCCCGGATGGCCCCGCGTGCCTCCTCGGCGGTCGCCGTCGGGGGGATGACCGGCCCGGGCTCGACCTCGATCGCGGACACGGGGATCAGCGCTAGGCGCTTCAGGCCCCGCTCGGCTCCCACGAAGTCCTGGACGAACGGGCTGGCCGGCGCGCGAAGGATCTCCTCGGGGGAGGCGTACTGTTCCACCTTCGCCCCCCGGTTCAGGATGGCGATCCGGTCGGCCATCTTGATCGCCTCGTCGATGTCGTGGGTCACGAACACGATGGTCTTGCGGAGGCGCCGCTGGATCCCCAGGAACTCGTCCTGAAGGCGGGCCCGGACGATGGGGTCCACGGCCGCGAACGGCTCGTCCATGAGCATCACCGGGGGGTCGGCCGCAAGCGCGCGGGCCACGCCGACCCGCTGCTGCTGGCCCCCGGACAGCTCCGACGGATACCGGGGCAGCAGCTCCCGGTCCAGGTCGAAGATCTCGACCAGCTCGTCGACCCGCTTCCTGCTGCGGGCGTCGTCCCACCCCACCAGCCCGGGGACCGTGGCAATGTTCTGCTGCACGGTGCGGTGCGGGAGCAGCCCGATGGACTGGATGACGTAGCCGATCCGTCGGCGGAGCTCCACGGGATCCTGGTCCATGACGTCCCGGCCGTCCACGTGGATCGAGCCCGACGTCGGCTCGATGAGCCGGTTGATCATCTTCATGGTGGTGGTCTTGCCGCAGCCCGAGGGGCCCACCAGGACCACGGTCTCGCCCTCGTGGACGTCCAGGGTGAGGTCGTTCACCGCCGCCCCCCCGGACTGCTGGAACTGCTTGGAGACGTTGCGGAGCGAGATCATCGGCTTCGGCACGGTCGCACCCTCCCGGGGACTCGAGCCTCGAGGAGGTTCAACTCCGGGCGCGATTGTCCTCTTTCGCCGATGGGGGCGTGGACACCGTCCTGGAATCGATCCACCGCAGGGCCAGACGGACGGCGTCGTCCCTGGTCATGGAGCGTCCCCGGGCCCACTTCCGGACGAAGGTCGCCTCGTCCAGCAGGGGGCGGATGAGGACCGCGGGATCATCGAACCCTCGGAGGGCCTCGGGGGCACCCCCTCCGACCTGCTCTTCCAGCGCCTCCCAGGCCCCACTCAGCACCGCCGCGGTCTCGCCGTCGCCGGCCCGGGCGGCCAGGACGGCCAGGCCCCCGAGGACCATGGCCACGGCCGCCACGTCGCCCGCCTCGTCGAAGATCCGCAGCGCCTCGCCGAAGGCAGCGGCGGCGCCGGGCACGTCGCCCTCCTCTCGCAGCGCGTCGCCCAGGCCATGCAGTGTGTTGGCGAGGCCCCACCGGTCCCCGAAGTCCCGGAACGCCTGGATGATCTCATCCGCCATCGACAGGCTCCGCTCCCATTCGCCCAGCATCTGATGGATGGTCTCCAGGAGGAGGCCGGTGTAGGCCACACCGCGCTGGTTCCCGGCAGCCTCGTACAGCGCCCGGCTCTCGGCCAGCAGGTCCCGGGCCCGCTCGGGCTTGCGCTCCGCGCCCAGGGAGAACGCAAGGTTGTACAGGGCCGTGGCCGTGTCCTCGGGATCCCCCCCGGCCCGGCACAGCTGGAGCGCCTCCTCGTAGGCCCGGCTGGACGCTTCGTAGTCGCGCTGCCAGTACGCCAGCCCGGCCATGCCCTGGAGGGCCTTCGCGCGGGGACCCTGCTGCTCGGTCGCCGCCGGCATCGCCAGCGCCTCGCCCAGCCATGCCCGGCCCTCGCTGAGGTGCCCCCGGAAGTGCCAGAACCGCCACAGCGCCCCGGCCATGCGCAGGGCCGGGCCGGCGTCGCCGGCGTCCACCAGGAAGCGGAGGGCCGCCCGGAGGTTGTCGTGCTCCCGCTCCAGTCGGTCCAACCACTCCCCCTGCACGCTGCCCGTGAGCTGAGGCTCGGCTTCCTCCGCCAGGGCCAGGAAGTGCGACCCGTGGCGGCGAGCCAGTTCCGGCCGTTCGCCACTCGTCTCCAGCCGCTCCAGGGCGAACGCGCGGATGGTCCCCAGCATCCAGAAGCGGGGCTCGCCTTCGGCCTGGGGCTCCTGGCGGACCAGGCTCCTGTCCACCAGGCCCTCGAGCGCGTCGAGGACGTCGGTGGACATATCGCCGTCCGCGTCCACCACCGCTTCCGCGGCCTGGACAGTCCAGCCCCGGACGAAGATGGCCAGTCGCCGGAACAGCGCCTGTTCGTCGGGCCGAAGGAGGTCGTGGCTCCAGGCGATGGCGTGGCGGAGGGTCTGCTGGCGGGCCGGAAGGTCCCGCGACCCGGACCGGAGGACGGTCAGGCCCTCCCGGAGCCGCCGGAGCAGCGCCTCGGGAGGCAGGAGCTTGCTCCGGGCCGCGGCCAGCTCGATGGCCAGCGGCAGGCCGTCCAGGCGAGCGCAGATCTCCGCCACTGCGGGCGCGTTCTCGTTGGTCACGCTGAACGTCGGGCTCACCGACCGGGCCCGCTGGATGAACAGCGCCACCGCGTCGTACTGGGACAGCACGCCGAGCTCCGGAAGGTGCAGGGGGTCCGGAAGGGCGAGCGGGGCCACCGGGAACTCCTGCTCCCCGCTCACGTGCAGGACGGCCTGGCTGGTGACCAGGGCCTTGAGCAGGGGGGCGGCCTGCAGGAACTCGGTGATGGACGTGGCCGCGGGGAGGATCTGTTCGAAGTTGTCGAGCACCAGGAGCATCTCCCTGGGCTCCAGGTGCTGCTTCAGGATCTCCTCGATGGGGCGCACGCCCATCTCCTTGACTCCGAGGGCCTCGGCGATGGTGGAGACCACCAGGGAGGGATCCCCGATCGAGGCCAGCGGAACGAAGAACACCCCGTCCACGAAATGATGGAGGACGCGGGACGCGACGTGCAGGGCCAGCCGCGTCTTCCCGGTCCCTCCCGGCCCCGTCAGGGTCACCAGCCGGTTGGCCCGGAGCAATTCCATGACGGAGACCATCTCGGCCTCCCGGCCCACGAACGTCGTGAGCTCGGCCGGGAGGTTGTTCGGGCGCTCGTCCATGGACCGGATGGGCGGGAAGTCCGCCGGCAGGCCGGGGGCGACGAGCTGCGAGATGTGCTCGGCCTGCTCCAGGTCCTTCAGCTGGTGCTGTCCGAGGTCCAGGAGCCTGACCCCCTCGGGGAGGGTCCCTTCGACCAGCGCGCTGGTGGTGGCCGAGAGCAGGACCTGACCGCCGTGGCCCGCGGCGGCGATCCTGGCCGCGCGATGCACGTCGATCCCGACGTAGTTGCCCGCGACCAGCGTCCCCTCGCCCGTGTGCAGGCCCATCCGAACCTTGATCCGGCCCCCCCTCGGCCAGGGATGGGCGGCCAGTCCTCGCTGGGCGTCCAGGGCCGCCCCAACGGCTTCCGTCGCGCTCGGGAACACGACAAAGTGCGCGTCGCCCTCGGTCCCGAACTCGACCCCGTCGTGGGCCCGGCACGCCGCCCGAACGATCTGGCGATGCTGTTCCAGCAGCTCGGTGTACCCGGAGCCCAGCTCCTGGAGCAGGCGCGTGGAACCCTCGATGTCCGTGAACAGGAACGTGACGGTCCCGGTCGGTAGGTCCACCATTTCGACGGAGGGTAGCCCAAGGCTCGCGGGGCGAACCAGGGCCGGCTCAGCCGGCGAGCTTCGGCTTGAACCCCTCGAACGCGTTGCGGCAGGACCGGCAGAAGTGCGTGGTCCGGCATAGCGTCGGCCCGAAGGCGCTCTCCAGAACGGTGTGGTCGCTGCCGCAGAACGGACAGGTCATCCCGCCCTCGGTGCGCTCCAGGGACGCCAGCGGAATGAACGTCGTGCGGTGGCCGCTTTCGCCCGGCGGCGTGAGGCCGTAGGACCGCAGCGCTTCGCGTCCCTCCGGCGTGATGCGATCGCTGGTCCAGGGCGGTGAGAACACGAACCGAACGGTGACCTCCCGGTCCCCCGCGACGTCGAGCGCCGCCCGCGTCGCATCCTCCCGGATGGCGTCGAGCGCGGGACAGCCGACGAAGGTGGGCAGGAGGTCGACCTCGACCCGGTCCTCCTCGACCCGCACCTCCTTCACGATCCCGAGGTCGGTGATGGCGAGCGGGGGGATCTCCGGGTCGTGGACCCCGGCCAGCGCCTCCCACACCGCGAGCTCGATGGCCTTCACTTGGGTCACCATCTCGCCCCCGGGTGTGCCCGATGCAGCCCCGTCATCTCCTCCCACAGCGGCATGAAATCATCAGAGTGCTTGCCCTGCCGTCCTCCGGCCCCGGCGAATCCGCCCTCGTGCAACCACACGCCGTCCCGCCGGACCAGGCCGGGTGCCTGGAGCTCGTCGGCGTCGGCGACGATCTCCCCGCTCGAGGTCGGGACCATCTCGCCCCCGATGGGCCCGTGGTGCTCGAGCACGTAGTCGAGCGAGGCCGCCTCGAGGGCTTCCCCCAGCGGGCGCAGCCACGCGGCCAGCAGCTCCTCCGACGGCCGCGGGAGCACGCCTTCGTCCACCAGCACGAGCTCATCGGGCAGCGGCTCGAACAGCGCCACGGCCTCGGCCAGGGCCGCGGCCAGTCCGGAGGCGAACCGGTTCCGGGCCTCGAGCGGCCCGGCGGCCAGACGCTCGAACCAGGCCCGGCCGTGGTCGAGGTGGTACTTCTCCTCGAGCTGGATGACCGTCACCAGCTCTGCCAGCTCCGTCCATGAGGAGCCCGCCAGCGCCTCCAGCCGGACCGCGTCCGCGGTGTCGTACAGGTATTGCCGAGCCAGCGTGTAGCCCCAATCGCCGTTGGGACGCTCGCACAGGACCGCGTGGCGATACTCCTCGGGCGCGCGCCCGAACGCGAGCGAGTCCTCGCTCCGGCCGGTCAGGGAGCCGGCCAGCCCGTACAGCAGCCGGGCGTGCGCCATCTCGTCCTGCGCGATCGAGGAGAACGCCAGGTCCTCCTCGATGTGCGGCGCCCACCCCGTCCACTCGGCGTGGCGGTGCCCCAGCACCAGCTCGTCGTCCGCCACCGCGAACAGAAGCACCAAACGGGGGTCGCCGGCCATCTCGATCAGGCCTCCCCGGCGGCGGCCGCCGCCGCCTCGTGCTCGGCGCGGCTCTGTGACCGCCGCACCGGCCGGGGCGCTTCGACCACCACGCCGCGGCGCGCCATCTCGGCCTGGATCCGTTTCAGCTTGGCCCCCACCCCCGTGTACGCCTCCTGCCGCCGGTAGGAACGGTCGGTCACGCCGCCCAGCTCGTCTCCGGGATAGGGCCCCTCGTGCACTTCGTCCGAGCCCCGCCGGCGCACCGCGTACGCCACACCCTCCTTGTGGCGGAAATGGGTCTCGCGGGCCAGGAGCAGGGCCATGTCCGCGTCCGCCGCCTTCACGCCGCCCACCACCACGAACTGGTCGGACGAGGAGCGTTTCCCCAGCACGTCCCACACGTCCATGTCCCAGAGTGTAGAGCGGGCGGCGTCCTCGGCTACCGCCTTCCGCTGCGTGCGGGGTACGCTCCGCCGCGTCCCGAGTCGAGAGGTCGGACATTGGAGCAGCGCGAGAACCCGCCGGTCCCCGTTCCGCTCCGGCTGATCTCCGCCGCCCAGACGGCCATCCTCGCCGCTACCGGCGCCACGATGTTCTTCGACACCGGCTTCGCCCAGTCCATCTGGCCCTGGACCCTGACGCCGTTCAACGCCCGGTTCATCGGCGGCTTCTACCTGGGAGCCGCGGTGGGCGCCGCCGTGACGACCGTCGTCGGCCGCTGGGCGCTGTGGCGGGTCATCCACGGCATGTCGGTCGTGTTCACGGCCATGGTGCTGGTGGTGTCGCTCTTCCACCTCGACCGGTTCTCCTTCGATCGGTGGGGGGCGTGGGCCTGGTTCGCGCTGTACGGCCTGCTGCCCCTCTCCACCGCCGTGGCCTGGTACCGGTGCGGCGGCCTCCCCACCGGTGGCCGGCCCCTCCGCCGGGGCGTCCAGCGCGTGCTGGTGGCGCAGGCCCTGGTGCTGGGAGCGTACGGCGTGGCCCTGGTGATCGCCCCCGTAGCCCTGGCCAAGTTCTGGCCGTGGCCGGTCGACCGCCTCCACGGGCAGCTGTACGCCGCGGTCTTCGTGACCGCCGCGGTAGGTCCGTTGATGATGGCCCGGCGCGCCCACCGCCAGGAGCTGCTGGGGGCCGGGATCACCTGGATCGCGGCCGGCGGCCTGATCATCCTGAGCGTGGTGGTCACGGACGCCGGGACACACACGGTCGACTACGGATCGGTGGGGACCTGGGTGTGGTTCGCCGGGTTCGCCTTCCTGGCGGCCATGGGGATCCTGATGATGGGGGCGGCCCGCGGCGCGGTCGTCACGGTCCCCCGGGAAACTGCCGCGGCGCCGTAGGCTCGGCTACACCGCCGCGGCGGGGATGCCGGCGAAGACCTCCCGAACCCAGGCGTGCGTGTCCCACATGGCCTTGCGGTACAGCAGGCGAACCGACGTCATGGGCCCGTTGCCGCGGACCACCTGCCAGAACTCGTCCCAATTCACCCAGTCCTCGGCCCCCCACACCCACTCGCCACGCTCCTCGTCCCAACGCAGCGCCGGGTCGGGGACGGTGATGCCAAGGTCCCACAGCTTCGGAACGTAGGTGGAGAAGAACTCGTTGCGGAGCTGCTCGTTCGACTTCGTCTTGATGCCCCAGTACAGCAGGACGTCCTTGCTCGGGTTGGAGGGCGGTCCGTAGAAGTGCATGATGGCCCGCCACCAGCGGTTCACGGCGTCCTGGAACATCTCCCGCTGCTCGGGCGTGCCGCTGACGAGCTCCAGGGTGAGGTCCTCGCCGTGGCGGAGGTGCAGCGACTCCTCGGCGCAGATCCTACGCATGGCGCGGACGTACGGCGCGTACGACGAGTCCAGCAGGGCCCGCTGGGTCACCAGCGCGGCGCCGTCGATGAGCCAGCCGATCACGGCCACGTCGCCCCACGTCTTCGTGGGGTAGTGGAAGACGTTGTGGAACTTGGTCCGGCCGTTGACCAGGTCGTCGAACATCTGCTCGCGGGACTTCCCGAGGTCCTCGGCCACCCGGTACAGGATCTGGCCGTGCCCGACCTCGTCCTGGACCTTCGCGGTGAGGCTCAGCTTCCGGCGGAGCGTCGGCGCGCGAGGGATCCATTCCCGCTCCGGCAGCGCCCCCATCACCTCGGAGTTCGCGTGCATCTCGATGAACTTCAGCGCGGCCTGGCGGTACTCGTCGGGCATCCACTCGCCGGCCTCGATCTTCTCGCCGGCGTCGACGCGCGCCTTGAACTCGGCCACCCGCTCGTCGTAGGTCATCGTGGTCATCGTACCCGCGCGTCGGGCTCGAGGGCTCCGAGCCAGTCCCTGGCCATAGACTTGGCTCCGTGAGGACCTGTCCCAGCTGCGGCGAGGAGAACTCCGACCGAGCGCGCTTTTGCCAGGCATGCGCAGCCCCTCTTGACCAGGCGCCGGCGGTGGCCCAGGAGGAGCGCAAGGTCGTGACCGTCCTCTTCTGCGATCTGGTGGGGTTCACCGCCGCATCGGACCTGGCCGATCCCGAGGACGTCAAGGCCAGGCTCGGCCCCTACCACGCTCGGCTTCGCGCCGAGGTCGAGCGGCTCGGGGGAACCGTCGAGAAATTCATCGGTGACGCCATCATGGCCGTCTTCGGCGCCCCCGTCGCACATGAAGACGACGCCGAGCGGGCGGTCCGAACGGCCCTTCGGATCATCGAGGCCATCGACGAGCTGAACGAGGCCACGCCGAGGCTCAGCCTTCAGGTTCGGATCGGCATCAACACGGGTGAGGCCGTCGTGGCCCTCGGGGCCCGCCCCGAACGTGGAGAGGGCATCGTGGCGGGTGACGTCGTGAACACGGCCGCCCGCCTCCAGCAGGCGGCCCCGGTGGGAGCCGCCGTGGTCGGCGAGGTGACCTTCCGCTCCACCAGGGACGCCATCGGGTACGAGAAGCTCCCGCCGGTCGAGGTCAAGGGCAAGCGCGAACCCCTCTCCATCTGGCGGGCCACGGTCCCGAGGACGCGCCTTCCGATGGAGGGGGACGTCGGGCCCGCCACGCCGTTCATCGGGCGCCTGGACGACTTGGCGGTCCTCAGGCAGACGTATGCCAGGTCGGTGCGGGAGTCGAGCGCCCAGCTGATCACGGTGACCGGCGAGCCCGGTGTGGGAAAGTCGCGGCTGCTCTCGGAGTTTCGGGCCTCCTTGGACACGGAGCCGGAACCGGTGTGGTGGCGGCAGGGTCGCTGCCTCCCCTATGGGGAGGGCATCACGTTCTGGGCCCTGGGGGAGATCGTCAAGTCTCACGCCGGGATCCTCGAATCGGACTCTCTCGAGCTTGCCGCGGAGAAGCTGGGGAGCGCCATCCCCCGAGCGATCGAGGACGCGCCGGATCGCGAATGGATGCGAGCACGGCTGGCGCCGCTCGTTGGAGCCCGGGCCCCGGAGTCCGCTGCGGCAGTCGAGCGAGACGAGTACTTCACCGCCTGGCGCCGCTTCCTGGAGGCCCTGGCGGCGGAGCACCCCTTGATCCTCGTGTTCGACGACTTGCATTGGGCCGACGAACCGATGCTGGACTTCATGGAGCACCTCGTGGACTGGTCCACGGGGGTCCCGGTCCTGGTGATTGCCGTGGCGAGGCAGGAACACTACGAACGCCGGCCCGGATGGGGCGGAGGCAAACGGAACTGGGGCACCATCGCTCTCGGCCCCCTCAGCCCGGACGAGACCAGCCGGCTGATCGCCGCCCTCCTCACCGAGGCCGTGCTGCCGGCGGAGACCCAGGCCGTCCTGCTGGACCAGGCCGGAGGGAATCCCCTGTACGCCGAGCAGTTCGTGAGGATGCTCACCGACCGCGGCATCCTCCAGCGGCGGGGCCGGACCGTGGCCCTGGCCGCGGGAATGGAGATCCCGGTGCCCGAGACCATTCAGGCCCTGATCGCGGCGCGCCTGGACACCCTCCCGCCCGAGCGTAAGGGGCTGCTCTTCGACGCGGCCGTGGTCGGCAAGGTGTTCTGGACAGGCGTGGTGTCGTTCATGAGCGGGATCGAGCCCGAAACGGTGGAGGAGGGGTTGCACGAGCTGGCCAGGAAGGAGCTTGTTCGGCCGGCGCGGACATCGTCGGTGAAGGATCAGTCCGAGTACTCGTTCTGGCACCTCCTGGTCCGGGACGTGGCGTACGGGATGATCCCTCGAGCCGCCCGGGCGGCGAAGCATCGGATGGCTGCACAGTGGATCGAGCGGGTCTCCGGGGAGCGCGTCGCCGACGTGGCCGAGGTGCTGGCTCATCACTACTCCCAGGCCCTGGAGCTGGCCCGGGCCTCCGGTGCCGTCGATTCCGAGGAGCTCGAACAGGCCGTTCGGCGGTTCCTCGTCCTGGCGGGAGACCGGGCCATGCGGCTCGATGTGGCAAGCGCCGAGTCCTACTACCGGCGGGCTCTCCGGGCTCTCCCTGCCGGCCATCGAGACCGGGCTGCGGTGCTGGCCAAGGCGGCCGAGTGCGCGTGGCAAGCGGGCCGATACTCAGAGGCCGAGCGCGACTATCAGGAGGCGATCGCCGCGCTGCGCGCTCAAGGAGACACGCTGGCGGCGGCCGATGCCATGGTGAGCCTGGCGTTGGCCCACGGGCTCTGGGGCAAGACGGCTCAGTCGCGAAGACTCACGGAGGAGGCCGTGGAGATGCTGGAGCGTGAGCCGCCGGGCCCCGAGCTCGCGCGTGCGTACGTCCAGATCGCCAGGGGCAAGTGGCTGTCCGGCCTTGCCCGGGAGGCGCTCGAGTGGTCGTCGAAGGCGCTCCGGTTGGGCCAGGACCTCGGCATCCACGAGGTGGCCGTCATGGCGCTGCAGATTCGGGGTGGCGCCAGGTGCGAGCTCGGGGACATGGGAGGGCTGGAAGGTCTTCGGCAGGCTCTCCAGATGAGCCTGGAATACGGGCTCGGGCATGAGACGGTCCGAGGCTACACCAACTTCGGGGAGTGGCTCTGGTGGACGGAGGGTCCTGCCCCCGGGCTGGAGGTCCTGCGGGCCGGGGCCGATTTCGGCGAGCGACGAGGCATTGCCAGCCTCGCGATGGCGGCGCAGGGGTGGATCATCTGGATGCTGTTCGACTTGGGCGAATGGGACGAGCTCCTCCAGGTGTCAGAAGAGCTGATCGCCTGGGATGACCAGCGCGGGGGGAGCTACTTCGGGATAGCGGCGCCCACCTACCGCGCTCAGGTGCTGGCCCTGCGTGGACGGTTGGACGAGGCGAAGAAACTGGAGGACGAGTTCCTTCCTCGCGCTCGGGAGATCGGAGACCCTCAGATACTCTTCCCCGCCCTGGCCACCGGCGCCCAGATCGACCTGGCCCTCGGCGACGGTGCGGCTGCCCTTCGGCTCCTCGAGGAGTTCGAGCACGTCACCAGAGGAAACCCCCATTTCCGGACGCTGCACGTGCATCTCGCGGCTCGCGTGTGCAACGGCTTGCAGGCGGCCGACCTGGGTCGAAGGCTACTGGAGGGCTGTTCACCGATCGCCACCCGCCACCGGTGCTGCATCGTCACGGCCGAGGCCAACTTGACGGAGGCTGAGGGAGAGCTTGAACAGGCTCTCGCGCTGTACGCCACGGCTGCCGAGCGATGGGCCGAGTTCGGCCACGTCCTGGAACAAGGCCAGGCCCTGCTCGGAGCGGGGCGCTGCCTCCTGAGCCTGGGCCACCCAGCCGAGGCGGCGGCCAAGCTCCGCGAGGCGCGCGAGGTCTTCGAGGGACTGGGGGCGGAGCTGCTCATGCGCGAGGTCGACACCTACATGGGTCGAGTCACATCGGACCTCTGACCCGCCCGCGGCGATCCGCCCGGCCCGAGTACGCTAGCCGGTAGCGACGAGGAGGGGCGAGACATGACCGACACGTACCAGCTCGTCATCGGAGGAGAACTCGCGGACGCGGCCTCCGGGGAGACGTTCGACAGCATCGATCCCTCGACCGGGGAAGCCTTTGCCTCGGTGGCCAAGGCCGGCGCTGAGGACGTTGGGAGAGCGGCGGAGAGCGCCCGCCGCGCGTTCGACGAGGGCCCCTGGCCCCGGATGAAGGGGCGGGAGCGGGCCGCGGCGCTGCTGAAGGTGGCCGACCTGGTGAAGCAGAACGCGGGCGCCCTGGCCGACCTGGAGGCGCGCGACGCCGGCCACACCATCCGCATGGCCAAGAACGCCGACGTGGGCATGGTCATCTCGACGTTCCGCGCGTTCGCGGAGCTGGCGGGGCGGGAGGACGACGAGGAGGCCCTTCCGAGGAACCCCGGCTCCTACAACTATCTCCGGCGCGAGCCCATCGGCGTGTGCGCCGCCATCACCCCCTGGAACTTCCCGATCCAGATGGCCGCGTGGAAGATCGCGCCGGCCATCGCGGCCGGGAACACCGTCGTGCTGAAGCCCGCCTCGTACACGCCGCTGACCTCGATCGAGCTGGGCCGGCTGTGCCTGGAGGCCGGGCTGCCGGAGGGCGTGGTGCAGGTCCTGCCCGGACCTGGCGCCGCGGCGGGAGAGGCGCTGGTGGAGTCGCCGCTCGTGGACAAGGTCGCGTTCACGGGGTCGACGGAGGTGGGCCGGCGGATCATGCAGCTGGCCTCCGGCACCATCAAGAAGTGCACGCTGGAGCTGGGCGGGAAGTCGCCCTCGATCGTGCTGGACGACGTGGACATGGACTACGCGGTGGACGGCGTCCTGTGGGGCGTCTTCTTCCACAACGGGCAGGTGTGCACCGCGGGGACCCGCGCGTTCGTGGCCCGCGCCATCTACGAGGACTTCGCGGCGGAGCTGGTGAAGCGGGCCGAGGACTCGAGGGTGGGCCCGGCCATGGACCCGTCGTCCGACCTCGGACCCATCGTCGCGAAGACGCAGCTCGAGACGGTGGAGCGCTACGTCGACATCGGGCAGCAGGAGGGGGCGAAGCTGCTGACCGGGGGGGAGCGGGCCTCTGTGGAGGGCCACGAGGGCGGCTTCTACCACCAGCCCACCATCTTCGCCGCGGACAACTCCATGAAGATCGCGCAGGAGGAGATCTTCGGCCCCGTGCTGGCGGTGATCCCGTTCGAGGACGAGGAGGAGGCCGTCCGCCTGGCGAACGACTCGATCTATGGGCTGGGCGGCGTTGTGTGGTCCGGAAACGTCCCCCGGGCGGTGAAGGTCGCGGAGCAGCTCCGCACCGGCACCGTGTGGATCAACGACTATCACATGATCAACCCGCGCTATCCGTTCGGCGGCTACAAGCAGTCCGGGATCGGCCGGGAACACGGGAAGATCGGGTTCGACGAGTACCGCGAAATCAAGCACATCCACGTGGACCTCGGCGGACAGGTCCGGTCCCGCCACCCGTGGTGGGACATCTCGGTGCCCAAGCGCGAGCCGAGAGCCGCGGAGCCGAAGGTGCCCGGCCCGGAGACGCCGGGCTCGAAGCCAGCGGGCTAGCGTTCGAGGCGGTCACGCAACCCGTCGAACGTCATGTCCGTGTCAGCAACCGTTGCAGGTTCCGCATCGAGCCGCGCATCAGCCGGCTCATGACGGGGCGGTAGGCGCCGAGCGCGAGAGCCCCGAGCACGGGGACACCGATGGCGAGTTCCTCCGTCCACGTGAACAGCGTCCTCGGCGAACCCGGATCCTCGGCCTCTGGCCGGCGGAGCGTCCATTCCCCGTGGCCGCGGACGAATCGCTGGTGGGCGAGCTGCATCCGGTGAGGTGGCTCCCACCGAACCACCTCGAGGACCTCCGTGAACGCGGGGATACCGAGCACCCGGGTGCGCACCGCGATCCGAACACCGACTCCCTCTCGATGAGGGGTCACGACCTCCACCGCATCGGCATCCCGCATCCAGCGAGCCTGCTCCTCCCATACGGACAGAGCTCGCCACGCTTCCGTGATGGAGACAGGCAGCACGACCGACCGACTCACACGCATGCCGGCTCGCCCTGCGGTCCCCGCGGTTGACATATCGGCCCGTCGGCCGCAGACTCCCGCCGTTTGCGGATGGGAAGGGAGGGCACCTGATGGGCTGGTTCCATTTCTACCTGGTCGTGCACATCCTGGGGGTCTTGCTGGCGTTCGGCCCCACGTTCAGCTTCCCGTTCTTCGGCATGCTCGTGCAGAAGTATCCGCAGGCCGCGACGTTCTTCACGGAGGGGACCGAGGTCATTGAGAAGCGGCTGACCCTTCCTCTCGCCGTGGTCGTCGCGTTGGCGGGTGTCGGGATGATCTACACGGCGCACATCCCTTTGTGGCACAGCAAGTGGCTGATCGCCAGCATCATCCTGTACACGGCGGCGTTCTCGTGGGCGCTTCTGGTGCAGTTGCCAACCACGGTCAAGCTGCTGCACGTGCTGCGGTCGATGGGACCTCCGCCCTCGGGACCGCCGGGGCCTCCGGGAGCCGCAGGCGAGGGCAGTGCACCCATCGCCGGGGCCGGCGGGCCACCCGCGGGGCCACCGCCCGAGGTGACGAAGCTGACCAAGAAGCTCCAGTTCGGCGGGATGTACCTGTCGGCTTCGGTGGTGGTGATCGCGATCCTCATGATCTGGCAGCCCGGCGGGGCGGTCCATTTCGGGTAGCGGTTCGTCAGTCAGCCTGGCCGACCCGCGTGCTTCGCCTCCCGACGGGCGTGTTTCGCCGCGCGGAGGTCGACCCGCTTCGACCGGACCCGGGCCCGGACGATCGTGCGGATCGTGAGCAGGGCGACGACGGCGACGAGCTGTCCGCCCAGGACGATGCGGGTCACATCGACCGCGGGCTGCCAGGAGACCCGGCCCTCCCGGATGACGAACGCTCCCACCGGTCGGGCGATCAGGCCGAAGCCGCTCCCGGCCCCCTTTCCCAGCGTGGGCCCACCCTCGCTGCCCCCTCCTCCGCCGCCGCCCTGGAGTCGAGCGGCGGGGATCATCGTCACGCCGTCCCGTTCGTAGGGCTCGCCGAACACGCGGCGAACCGTCAGCGCGTCCCTGGCCTGCGCGATCGTGTCCATCACGTCCATGGCCACCACCTCCGTGCTCAACCCTAGCCCTCGGCCACCCGTTCCGGCGGGGACGACGTCCGCGGCACGGTGAGCGCGATCGCCGCCGCGACGACCAGCGGAATCGCGCTGACCGCGAACGCGGCCGGAAAGCCGAAGGCTGATGCCATGGCCCCTGCCACCAGCGGCCCGAACACGAACCCGAGGTCGCCCACGAACCGGTACACCCCGATGGCGGCGGCACGCTGCTCCGGCGGGACCACGTCGTTCAGCATGACCGGGATCGGCACGCCGCCGTAGCCCGACCCCAAGCCGAGGAACGCCGCAGCCACACCGAACGCCACGACGCTCGACGCCAGACCGAACAGCGCCACCACGACCGCCGTGGCCAGGAACGACGGAACCACCACGGCCCGGCTGCCCAGCCGGTCGGTGGCGCTTCCGGCCGGGAACAGCACCGCGAACTCCGCGGCGGAGGCGATGGCGAGCCCCAGGCCGATGCCGAGCGGAGACAGGCCAACCCGGTCCTTTCCGAACAACGAGATGAGCGTGCTGAACACCGCCGCGATCATCCAGAAGTACGCGAGGTTCGCCGCCAGCACCGAGAGAAACGGTCGGTTCCACCGAAGGGTCCGGAGGCCCCGCGGTTGCACCTCGTCTTCGGGCCTCGCCCGCGGCGGGTTCCGGACGGACCGCACGTACACAGCCGCCGCCAGGAAGCACGCCCCCGCGTAGAACCACAGCGGGCTGGCCAGGCCGAAGAAATGCGCGACCACGCCTCCGAGCGGGTTGCCCAGGATGATCCCGAGGTTGAAGGCCCCGAAGAACACCCCCATGACCCGGCCCAGGAGGTCCTTCGGCGCCGTCTTGAACAGGTAGGACATCATCGCGGCGAAGAACACGGCCGAGCCGGCGCCGCCGGCCGCCCGGAAGAGCACCAGCAACGTGAACGTCGGCGCGATGGCGGCCAGGCCGGATGACACACCCACCACAAGGGCCCCGACGCTCACCATCGCGCGCTCCCCGTAGCGGTTCACGAGCGCGCCGCACCCGAGGTCCGTCACCAGGCGGGCGAAGGCGAACGCCGATACGAGCAGCCCCACGGCGTCGTAGCCGACGTGGAACGACCGGGCGTAAAGGGGCAGGACCGGGGACAGGATCCCGTACCCCAGCATGATGACGAACGTTCCCGCGACCACCACGCGGATCTCGGGAATGCGGAGGATGTCGAGATAGCCGACCTTGGCCCGAGTCGGTCCCTCGGAGGAGGACGTTTCGCGTTCCGCGCGGTCCCCCACCGGTCAGGCCGGCTCGCGCTTCGGTCTGTTCGACCTCGGAGACGAGGAATGTCGCCCGGACCGCGCCGGGTGGGAGGCGATGTCCACGGACCGAAAGTCTACGGGCGAGGCCCGGGCCGACCCTCGGCGCCGCATGCAGCCGGGGTTCGGAGGCTCGGGGTTCGGCACTAAGCTTCGCCCTCACATGACCGACTCGAAGGACACCTCAGGATCCGGCTCCCTCGTTGCGTCGACCCTCATCACGGTGGCCGGTGGCCCTGTTCCGCGGCGTGGTCACGACATCGCGGCTCCCGACGTCGTCCGCGACGGAGGCCTCGTATGGCAAGACGGGCTGGTGACATACGCGGGCCCAGCCACGGGGATGCCCGAGGGTTCGGCCCCTATGCGTCTGGGTAGCGCGTGCGTCGTCCCGGGCCTCGTGGACTGTCATACCCACCTGCCATTCTTCGGGTGGCGGGCGGATGAGTTCGAGGCGCGTCTGGCGGGGCAGACGTACCGCGACCTTCACGGGGGAGGGGGGATCTATCGAAGTGCCCGACTGCTGACCGAGGCCTCCGACGAGGAGGTACTAGCGTTCTGCAAGCCGCTCGCGGCGGAGATGGCCGCTCACGGCACCACCGCGGTCGAGCTGAAGACCGGGTACGGGCTCTCGGTCGAAGGTGAGCTGCGCCAGGCCAGGCTGGCGCGGAAACTGGCGGCGGAGATCCCGCAGACGGGTTCTGTGACCTTGCTGGCATGCCACGCCGTGCCCCAGGGGATGCGGCGGGAAGAGTGGGTCCGGGTGGCATGCGACGAGCTCATCCCGGCGGCTGCGGCAGAGGAACTGGTGGACGCGGTCGACGTCTACGTCGAGGACATCGCGTTCTCGGTCGAGGACCTGCACGCCGTGGCGGAGGCGGCCGGCCGCGTGGGCCTTCCGGTGCGTTGCCACGCCGACCAGCTCGGTGGCTCCGGCGCGGCGGAGGCGGCCGTGGCCGTCGGCGCTCGCAGCGCCGACCACCTCAACCACGTCAGTCCGGCGGGCATCGACGCGCTGGGCTCGGGCCAGACGGCAGCGGTCCTGCTGCCCGCGTCCACGCTGTTCCTGCGGGCCGCCCCTCCGTCCGTGCCCGCCCTGCTCGACGCCGGTGCCGCGCTCGCCATCGCCTCGGACTTCAATCCGGGAACGTCCCCCACGCTCTCCTTGCCCGAGGTGATCGCGGTTGCCTGCTCCCTGTACGGGCTGGCGCCTCTTGGCGCGCTCGCGGCCGCGACAGTCAACGCGGCCTGGGTCCTGGGGCTGAGCGATCGTCTGGGGACGCTCGAGCCCGGCAAGCGCGCCGACTTCGTCGTGCTCGACGCCGACGAGTTCCGGATGGTGCCCTACCGCCCGGGCCACAACCCCGTGACGGCCACCTTCATCGGTGGGCAACTCGTGAGCGGCGCGACAACGGCCTGATCCCCGCCGGCCCTACGCCAGCGCCCCGACGGCCTCCTCCACCGCGGTCACCAGCCCTCCTTCCCGGACCAGCTCGACGATCGCCGCGATGTCGAGGCGGATCTCGCGATCCCGTTCCAGGAACGGCACCACCTCGCGCACGGCCGCCAGGGCGGCCGACGAGCCGGCCCCCGGACGCAATGGACCGCGCAGGTCGAGCCCCTGCGCGGCACCCAGCACTTCGAGCGCCACCACCGTCTCGGCGTTCGCCACGCACTCCCGGGCGTGCCGTGCGGAGGTCATGCCCATGCTCACGTGGTCCTCCTGGCCGGCCGACGAGGTGATCGAGTCGATCGAGGCAGGATGGGCCAGCGACTTGCTCTCCGACACCAGCGACGCCGCCGTGTACTGGGCCAGCATGAACCCCGAGTTCAGCCCGCTCTCCTGGACCAGGAACGCCGGCAGCCCGTTCGAAAGCGCCGGGTCCAGCAGCCGGAACAGCCGCCGTTCCGAGATGCTCGACACGGTCACCACGCCGAGGGCCAGGGAATCGAGCGCCACCGCCACCGGCTGGCCGTGGAAGTTCCCTCCGGACAGCACGTCGCCGGTCTCGGCGAACACGACCGGGTTGTCCGAGACGGAGCTCATCTCGCGCTCCAGCACCTCGCGGCAGAACGACAGGACGTCCCGCATCGCCCCGTGGACCTGGGGGGCGCAGCGCAGCGAGTACGCGTCCTGGACGAGGTGCCCCGACTCCCGGTGCGAGGCGATGATCTCGCTGTCCGCCGTCAACCGGCGAAGGTTCGCCGCCGACGCCGCCTGGCCCGGGTGCGGCCGCAGCTGCTGGAGGCGCTCGTCGAAGGCGCGGTTCGTCCCCAGCGCGGCCTCCACGCTCATGGCCGCGGCGATGTCAGCCGCCTTGGCCAGGGAGACGGCCCGGGCGACCGCCAGCACGCCGATGGCCAGCATGCCCTGGGTCCCGTTGACGAGCGCCAGCCCCTCCTTGGCCTGGAGCGTCAGCGGCTCGAGGCCGGCCTCCCCGAGCACGTCTGCGGCACGACGGTTCCCGCCACCCTCCGCCAGGAACTCGCCCTGCCCGAGCAGCGGCAGGGCCAGATGGGCCAGCGGCGCCAGGTCCCCCGACGCCCCCAGCGACCCCTGCTGCGGAACCGCGGGGATGAGGTCGCGGTTCAGCATCTCGATCATGCGGTGCGCGATCTCGGGCCGAACCCCCGAACGTCCCAGGGCCAGCACGTGGGCGCGGAGCAGGAGCATGGCCCGAGCCTCCGGGCGCGACAGCGGAGGCCCGACCGCGGTGGCGTGCGACTGCACGATGTCGTGCTGGAGCCTGGCGGCCTGCTCGGGAGCGATGCGCACGGTGGCCAGGCTTCCGATGCCCGTCGTCACGCCGTAGACAGTGTCGCCGGCGGCCACCCGTTCCTCGACCACCGCTCGCGATGCCCGCATGCGCGCCTCGGCGCCCGAGGAAAGCTCGACCGTCTCGCCGCGGGCCACGGCGACGACGTCCGCGATCGAGAGGGTCCCACCCACCTGTACCGGCACGCTGAGGCGCAAGGCTAGGCGCACCCCGACCACGGGGCAACCGAACGTGCCGGGCGGGCGAACGACGGTCCGCGGGCGGAGGCTCTGATATAAGGCTGGCGTGACCCTCGTCGGCGAAAGGCTCGTACAGCCGTGACCCTCGTCCGCGCCGAGCTCGTGTTCGCCCGGGACCGCTGGGAGCGGCGGCACGGGTTCGTGATGCAGGGAGGCCGCATCCTGGCCACCGGCGACCCGGGCGAGCTGGCCGAGGAGTTCCCCGATCACGAACGTGACGACTGGGGCGACGTGGCCGTCGTCCCCGGATGCGTCAACGCCCACGCGCACTCGTTCCAGGCGCTGCTGCGGGGGTTCGGGGACGACCTGTCCTTCCTGCGGTGGCGCGACCGCGTCCTGTATCCGTTCTCCGAGCGGCTGGACCGCGACGCCATCCGCGTGGGGGCGCTGTTCGACTTCGCCGAGATGCTTCGGGCCGGCATCACCACCGTGGTGGACTTCTTCTACCTCCACGACCGGGGGAACGAGAACGACCTCGCCGTGATCGACGCGGCCGAGGAAGTGGGCCTCCGGATCGTGCTGGCGCGCTCGATGTACGACTGGGCCGGCGCGCCGAAGCGCTACCAGGAGACGCCGGACCTGGCCGTCCGCAACGCGCGGGCGCTGCACGACGCCGTTCGCGGGAACCCCCGGGCGTTCGTCCAGCCCGCGCCCCACTCCATCCACGGGGCCAGCCCCGAGATGATCCAGGCCGGGGCGGCGCTGGCCGAGGAGCTCGACACGCCGTTCCACATCCACGTCGCCGAGGGCCGGTACGAGCGCGAGATGTCGATCGAACGCCACGGGGTGACACCGGTCCGCTTCCTCGATTCGCTCGGCGTGCTGTCGCCGCGCACGCTGATGGTGCACTGCGTGTGGGTGGACGAGGAGGACCTCGCCGTCATCGCCGAGCGCGGCGCCCGCGTGGTGCACAACCCCTCGGCGAACGCGTTCCTGGGCGACGGCATCGCGCCGTTCCGTCGGATGCTGTCCCGCCAGATCCCCGTTGCCCTGGGAACCGACGGGGGATGCACGAACAGCCGGCAGAGCATCTTCGAGGAGATGCGCATGGCCGCGCTGCTGGCGAAGGCGGTGGAGGCCGACGCCGAGGCCGTCCGGGCGGAGGACGTCCTGCTGGCGGGCACGGCTCGGGGCGGCGAGGCGCTCGGCCTGCCCCTCGGCCGGATCGCGCCCGAGCACGCCGCCGACCTGGTGGTCCTGGACCTCCAGTCGCTGTCCCTCCAGCCCACGGCGACCGCCCCGAAGCAGGTCGTCTACGCCATGCAGCCCGACGCCATCCAGCGCGTGATCGTGGGGGGCGAGACCGTGGTCGAGCAAGGCCACCTGCTCCGAACCGACCCCGCCGGGATCGTGGCCAGGGTGGGCGAGGTGACGAAGGGCTGGGAGCTGCCCCCGGCCTGAGGACCTGGCCCGTGTCGAAGGTCCGAAGCGCTCGCAGGACAGCTTCCTGATCTCGTGCTGGCGCCGCCCGACAGGACTACTCGGGGGGAACGATCAGGTAGCGCTTCTCCCCGTCGTCCCACACCACGGGCACGATGTCCCCGCCGGGCGAGTCGTCGACGGCGACCATGTGGCCGTCGCGAACCTCGAGGTGCATCTCCCTTCGGTCGCCGACTTCCACCACTTCATCGAGGAAGTCCCGAAAACCCGCATCGATCGGCACCACCGTGCTCGACTCCTCTCACGGTTCGCGCCAGGCTACTCCAGCCAGGGGAGGCGGACGCCGCGCTCCCTGGCCACCTCCAGGGCTCGGTCGTATCCGGCGTCGGCGTGGCGGACCACGCCCATGCCGGGGTCGGTCGTCAGCACGCGCTGCAGGCGACCCGCGGCCTCGTCCGTTCCGTCGGCCACCACGACCATCCCGGCGTGGATCGAGTAGCCGATGCCCACGCCGCCCCCGTGGTGCACGCTCACCCAGTGCGCTCCGGCGGCCGTGTTCACCAGCGCGTTCAGGATCGGCCAGTCGGCGATGGCGTCGGAGCCGTCGCGCATGCCTTCGGTCTCCCTGAACGGCGACGCCACGCTTCCGGCGTCCAGGTGGTCCCGCCCGATCACGATCGGCGCGGACACATCGCCGCTCGCCACCATCTCGTTGAACCGAAGCCCGGCCCGGGTCCGCTCCCCGTACCCCAGCCAGCAGATCCGGGCGGGCAGCCCCTGGAACGCCACCCGCTCCTCCGCCATCCGCAGCCAGCGGTGGAGCCGCTCATCTGAAGGAAACAGCTCGGCCACCGCCCGGTCGGTGGCCAGGATGTCCTCGGGGTCACCCGACAGGGCGGCCCACCGGAAAGGCCCTTTCCCCTCGCAGAACAGGGGCCGGATGAAGTTCGGGACGAACCCCTGGTAGTCGTACGCCCGCGAGTAACCGCCGGCCTCCGCGCCGGCCCGGAGGTTGTTGCCGTAGTCGAACACCACGGCACCCTGCTCCTGGAATCCCACCATGGCCTCCACCTGCCTGGCCATGGACTGGTGAGCCCGCCGGACGTAGTCGTCCCGGTCGGTCTGGCGAAGCAGCTCGGCCTCCTCCAGGGACAGCCCGGCGGGCACGTACCCGTCCAGCGGATCGTGCGCCGAGGTCTGGTCGGTGACCACGTCGGGACGGAAGCCGCGCCGCAACAGGTCCGGGTGCGTGTCCGCGGCGTTCCCGAGGAGGCCGATCGACACGGCCTCGCCGGCGGAACGCGCCTCCTCCACCCACCGCAGGGCCTCGTCCAGCGAGTCGGTCTCCCGGTCCAGGTACCCCGCCTTCATCCGGCGCTCGATGCGTGAGGGGTCGACATCCACACACAGGGCCACGCCCTCGTTCATGGTGACGGCCAGCGGCTGGGCTCCGCCCATCCCGCCGAGGCCGGCCGTCAGCACCACCCGGCCCCGCAGCGTGCCGTCGAAGTGCTGGGCCGCGCATTCCCCCAGGGTCTCGAAGGTTCCCTGGAGGATGCCCTGGGTCCCGATGTAGATCCAGGACCCGGCGGTCATCTGGCCGTACATGGTCAGGCCGGCCCGCTCCAGCTCCCAGAACGTCTCCCAGTCCGCCCACTTCGGGACCAGCATCGCGTTGGAGATCAGGACCCGCGGCGCCAGCGCGTGCGTGCGGAACACGGCCACCGGCTTCCCCGACTGCACCAGGAGGGTCTCGTCGTCCTCCAGCTCGCGAAGGGTCCGCACGATGGCGTCGAACGCTTCCCAGGACCGGGCGGCCTTGCCCGTCCCCCCGTACACGATGAGGTCCTGGGGCCGCTCGGCCACGTCGGGGTCGAGGTTGTTCATCAACATGCGCAGCGCGGCCTCCTGCGGCCACCCCTTGCACGTGAGCGTGGTCCCTCGGGGAGCGCGTATCTCTCGACCGGTCATGGCGTCCTCGCGTTTCGGCGTGGGGTCGTTCCCTTGGAGATGGTAGCCGCACCGGATCGGGGAAGCCGAACTACGATGGGCGCTCGGCCTCGGCGCCATCCTGGCCACATCGTGCGAAGGCTCGCAGCGCTCCTCCTCGTTCCGCTGGCGGTCCTCCCGGTGGCGCCCGCGCCCGCCCCCGCACGGCCAGCCTCGTCCGTCGCCGCGAAGGTTGTGGCCAAGGTCGTGGCGAACGACCTGGCCTTCCCCGCCGCATTCACGCTCGGCCCCGACGGCGCGATCTGGTACGGCGAGCGCTTCACCGGCCGGATCCGGGTGATCGGGCCCAAGCGCGGCAGCAACCGCGTGTTCTTCCGGATCCCGGACGTGGTCGGCGCGGGAGAGCAGGGGCTCCTCGGCCTGGCCCTGCACCCGGAGTTCCCGGGCGCACCGCTCGTGTATGCGTACGTCACGCGCACCGTGCACGGCCACGAGCGAGACCAGATCGTGCGGATCCGGGACCAAGGGGGCCACGGCATGGACATGCACGTGATCTGGAGCTCGCCCACCACCGCGGGCGTGTATCACGACGGCGGGCGCATCGAGTTCGGGCCCGACGGCATGCTGTACGCGGTCCAGGGCGAGGCCCACGACGCCTCGAATTCCCAGGACCTCTCGAACGACGCCGGGAAGATCCTCCGGATGACCCCGGGAGGGAAGCCCGCGCCCGGGAACCCGTTCGCGGACAGTCGGATCCTCGCGTACGGCATCCGGAACTCGTTCGGATTCGACTTCGATCCCCGAACCGGGCGGCTGTGGGAGACGGAGAACGGGCCGTCCTGCAACGACGAGCTGAACCGGATCGTGGCCGGCCGGAACTACGGCTGGGGCTCTCACCAGACCTGCTCGACCCCGCCCGACCCGCCCCGGAACACGAACCAGGACGGGCCCACGCCGGTGCTGCCGAAGCGGTGGTACACGCCCGTGATCGCCCCAACCGGAGCGGTGTTCTGCCAGCGGTGCGGGCTGGGCCCGGCCAGCCTGGGACGCCTGTTCTTCGGCGCGTACGACACCGGCCAGGTCCGTCGGGTCACGCTCACCGAGGATCGCCTCGGGGTGATCCGCCAGACGGTGGTGTACGTCCACGGCGAGGGCGTGCTCTCGATGGAGGCCGGACCCGACGGCCGGCTGTACTTCAGCGACAGCCACGCCATCTACCGGCTGGTGCTGTCGTCGTAGCGGAACGGAGCGAGGACGCCGGCGGACCCGGCCGGGAAACGCACTCGCCGCGCGGCCCGCCGGTCGGGGAGAATGGGCGCAGCCTGGCCACGGGGAGGACGCTGCGATGGAGGTCATGGATTCGTTCCTGGACGCGACGGGCGACACGCCGCTCGTCCGCCTCCGCCGCGTGGCCCAGGGGGTCCTCCCCACCATCCTGGCCAAGCTGGAGATGCTGAACCCGGGCGGCAGCGTGAAGGACCGCATCGGCAGTCGCATGATCGAGGCCGCGGAGCGGGAGGGCATGCTGAAGCCCGGCGGCACCATCGTCGAGCCGACGTCCGGCAACACCGGCCACGGCCTGGCCATCGCCGCGGCCATCAAGGGCTACAAGTGCATCTTCGTGATGCCCGACAAGATGAGCCAGGAGAAGGTCGCGCTGCTCCGCGCGTACGGCGCGGAGGTCGTGATCACCCCCACCGCCGTGGCCCCCGAGTCGCCGGAGTCCTACTACCGGGTGGCCGACCGCCTGACCGAGGAGATCCCGGGCGCCTTCCAGCCGAACCAGTACTTCAACCAGGTGAACCCGCAGACGCACTACGAGACCACCGGACCCGAGATCTGGCGCCAGACCGACGGCCGCGTCGACGTGTTGGTCGTGGGCGTCGGCACCGGCGGCACCGTCACGGGAACCGCCAGATACCTGAAGGAGCAGAACCCGGACCTGCTGGTGGTGGGGGCCGACCCGGAGGGATCGCTGTTCTCCGCCCCGCAGGATCCGGCCCGGCCGTACCTGGTGGAAGGGATCGGCGAGGACTTCTGGCCGGAGACGTTCGACCCTTCCGTGGTGGACCGCTACGTGCGCGTGTCGGACCGCGACTCCTTCCTGACGGCCCGCGCCATCACCCGGCAGGAGGGCATCCTGGTGGGCGGCTCGTCGGGGACGGCGATGTGGGCAGCCCTTCAGGTGGCCCGCGACCTCCCGGAGGACAGCCTGATGGTGGTGATCTTCCCCGACACCGGCCGCAACTACCTGTCGAAGCTGTACTCGGACACGTGGATGCTCCAGTACGGATTCCAGGAACGCCCCGAGGTCGTCCACGTCGAGGAGGTGCTGGCGTCGAAGCCGGCGGGGCTCCCGGCGCTCATCACCATCGGGGCGCACGAGAAGGTCCGCCAGGCCATCGAACGGCTCCAGGAGCACGGCATCTCCCAGGCCCCGGTGGTTCGCGAGGAGGCCACCGACGTGACCGCGTTCGTGGGGTCGATCCAGGAACGCGGGCTGCTGGACCGGATCTTCCGGGACCCCGACGCGCTCCAGCACGACGTCGCCGAGGTCATGGGGCCGCCCCATCCGATGGTGGAGGTGGACGACCCGGTCGAGGTCGCCTTCGAATCGCTCCAGGGGTCTCCTGCGGTGCTGGTGGCCAAGGGCGGCCACGTGCTGGGCGTGCTGACCCGGGCGGACCTCCTGGAGTTCCTGGCCCACCGCCAGCGGACGCCGTGACGCCGCAGCCGCTCCAGTCCCTCGGCGTCGACGTCGGCGTCACGAAGGGGCTCGACCTGGTGCTCCTGGACGAGGAACGACGGCCGCTGGAATGCCGACGCCGGGTTCGGGTCGAGGAGCTCGGGCCGGCCCTGGTGGAGCTCCGTCCGGACGTCGTGGCCATCGACGCGCCACCGGCGTGGGGCACCGGCGGGGGCTCGCGGCTTACGGAGCGCGAGCTGCGGAGGTTCGGCATCCAGTCCTACGGGACGCCGTCCGACCCGCGCAAGGGCGAGAACACCTTCTACTCGTGGATGAAGGTGGGGTTCGCCGTGTTCGCCTGCGCCGGGGAGTCGGGCTACGCCAGGTACGCGAGCGGACCGGTGCGGGGCACCGCGATCGAGGTCTTCCCGCACGCCAGCGCGGTGGTCCTGGCCGGATGCCTCCCGCCGCCGGAGGTCAACAAGCGCGCGTTCCGGGAGGACGTGCTGCGCGCGCAAGGGGTACCGGTGGACGGGCTGCGCTCGCCGGACCAGGTCGACGCCGCGCTTGCGGCCCTGACGGGGTTGCTGGCGCTGGGGGGACGCCGAACGCACCTCGGCGACCCGAAAGAGGGCGTGATCGTGCTCCCGTCCGCGACGCTGCCGGCCCGACCGTACCGCCGGTGCCAGCGGGAGCGCCAGGCCGGGCGCAAGGACGGCGAGGCCCAGCTGCACTTCCCGGGGCTGGCTCGGTGTGCGTGCGGCGACCCCGCCTGCCGGGCCAGCACGGCCCGCGAGTTCGCGCCGGGGCACGACGCCAAACGCAAGTCCGCGCTGTGGAGCCTGGCCCGATCCGGCCAGGAAGCCGTCGACGAGCTGAGGAGACGAGGATGGGAGCTTCCCCCCGAGATGAGGTAGGCGCGGGCGACCGGGATGCGAGCGGCGACGGCTGGCGGTTCGAGACGCGGGCCATCCACGCCGGCCAGGACCCCGAACCCGAGTATGGCGCCGTCAACGTCCCGATCTACCAGACCTCCACGTACGCCCAGGAGGCCGTGGGAAAGCCCAAGCGCTTCGACTACGCACGGGCCGGAAACCCGACCCGTGAGGCGCTCCAGGAGGCGCTGGCCTCGCTGGAAGGAGGCCGGCACGCGTTCTCGTTCTCGTCCGGTATGGGTGCGGAGACCACCCTGCTCCTGCTGCTGAAGCCGGGCGACCACGTGGTGATGGCAGACGACGTCTACGGCGGCACGTACCGCCTGCTGACCCGGGTGCTGGGCCCGTGGGGCCTCGAGCTCGACACCGTCGACATGACCGATCTCGACGCCGTGGAGAGGGCCGTCCGGGAGGAGACGCGAGTGGTGTGGGTGGAAACGCCCAGCAACCCGCTGCTGAAGGTGGTCGACATCCGGGCCGCCGCCGAGATCGCGCACCGGGCCGAGGCATGGTGTGTGGTCGATAACACGTTCGCCACGCCGTATCTCCAGCGGCCCCTCGAGCTGGGGGCGGACGTCGTCGTGCACTCCGTGACCAAGTACCTGGGCGGGCACTCCGACCTCGTGAACGGGGCCCTGGTGCTGAACGACGACGAGATCGCGGAGCGCCTCGGGTTCCTGCTGAACGCCGTGGGAGCGGTGCCGGGGCCCATGGACTGCTACCTGGCGCTGCGGGGCGTGAAGACCCTCGCCGTCCGCATGCAGGCCCACTGCCGCGGCGCGGCGCGAGTGGCCGAGTTCCTGTCCACGCATCCGGCGGTCACCCGCGTGCTCTACCCGGGGCTCCCGGAGCATCCCGGCCACGACGTCGCGGCGAAGCAGATGGCCGATTACGGCGGCATGGTCTCCTTCGAGGTCTCGTCGGCCGACGAGGCGGTGCGCGTGGCCGAGCGGACCAGGCTGTTCTTCCTGGCCGAATCGCTGGGCGGGGTCGAGTCGCTGATCGAGGTCCCCGCCCCGATGACCCACGCCAGCGTGGCGGGCTCGCCCCTGGAGGTCCCCCCCAACCTCATCCGCCTCTCCGTCGGCCTCGAGCATCCCGACGACCTGATCAAGGACCTCGCCCGGGCCCTCGACTGAAGGGCGAAGGGCCTACCATCGCGGGGGATTCCATGACTCGGGCACGCCATTCGCGGCCGCGTCGCCGCGCCTTCTCGGTCCGGGCCCGGCTCCGGCGGCGCCGGCTGGGCCGCGAGCTGGTGGCCATGGCCCGGACCGACCAGGAGGCGCGGCGCGACTGGCGGGACGACCCGGAGCAGGCTGAACGCGTGGAGCGGCTCGATCGCCACCACACCGAACGGCTGCGTGAGCTGATCGACCGCTTCGGCTGGCCGGGCCCCGAAGTGGCCGGCGTTGCGGGCTCGCAGGCGGCGTGGCTGCTGGTCCAGCACGCCGACCACGACCCCGAGTTCCAGCGGCGATGCCTGGGGCTGCTGGAGGACGCGGTGGCCCGGGACGAGGCCGAGCCGCGCCAGGTGGCGTTCCTCACCGATCGCGTGCGGATCCACGAGGGACAGCTCCAGCGATTCGGAACGCAGCTCCGGTTGGAGGAGGGCCGCCTCCGGCCCATCCCCATCGAGGATCCCGACGGCGTGGACGAGCGGCGACGGTCGGCCGGCCTGGGCCCTCTCGACGACTACCTCCGGGACACGGAGCGGTCCTACGGGCTCCTGCCATCCGACTGATGGCCCGCCCCCGCACTACACTCACGAACCGTGACGGTCCAGGCCCAGCGCCGGCGAGTGGCCAAGGCTCCCGACGAGCGGCGGGAGGACCTCCTGGCGGCGGCGCGGACCGTCTTCCGCGCCAAGGGCATCTCCATCGCCACGGTCTCCGACGTCACCGAGGAGGCCGGCGTTGCCAAGGGCACGTTCTACCTCTACTTCGATTCCAAGGAAGCGCTGCTCGGCGCGCTGAAGGAGCGGTTCGTGGACGACCTCATCGCCCGGGCCACGGCGCTGTACTGGCGGGTGGGCCGGGACGACTGGTGGGCGCTGGCGGACGTCACCGTGGAGAGCCTGATCGACTTCATGGTGGAACACGCGGACCTCATCCAGGTCTTCGCGCAGGACAGCCTCACCCCCGGGAGCACCCAGATCTTCGCGGAAGCCGAGCGCAAGCTCCGGAACATGTTCGCCGCCGGCATCAAGGCGGGCATGGAGGCCGGCACGTTCCGCGACACCGATCCCGTGCTCACCGCGACCTTCCTGAACCACGCCATCCACGGAACCGTCGAGCAGGCCATCCTGTACGAGGGCGGAGTGGACCGGGACCGGGTGGTGGGCGGGGCCAAGGAGCTCATGCGCCGCGTCCTGGCACCGTAAGGAAGGGCCTCCCGCGATGAAGTGGGTGACCAGGGCCCGTCCCAAGACCGACCGCATCGCCTGTCCCTGGCTGATCCGCCGGTTCATCGACCCGGAGGCTGAGATCCTGTACGTGCCGCCCGAGCAGGTGCTCGACGTGGCGTCGCGGGAAGGGGCCCGGTCCTTCGACGCACGGGACGCCGAGTTCACCCATCGCGACGGGCTGTGCACGTTCGAGGTCCTGATCGAGGAATTCGGCCTCGGCACGGACTCCGCGCTGGCCCGGCTGGCCGCGATCGTGCACGCCGCCGACGTCGAGGCCGACCTGGACTCCGACCCGCTCGGGCCGGGCCTGCTGGCCATCGGGGTGGGCGGGCTGGATGTCGAGGCGGACGATCACCGCCTGCTGGAGCAAGGCTCGTTCGTGTACGACGCGCTGTACGCGTGGTGTCGGCGCCAGGTCGCCGTCTGAGCCTCGTCCGGGCCTAGGGAACGGGGCGCTTCAGGTACGCGACCAGCGAGCGTCCGCCCTGGGGATTCTCGATCTGGAGGACGGTCACCAGCTCCCAGCCGTCCTGGCCGAAGCTGTTCAGGATCTCCCCGGGGTTGTGCTCGAACAGGGGCGCCACGAAGTACTCCCACCTGGTCATCGACCCGCACCCTCCTCCTCGAGCCGGACCGCCACGTCGTGGATGCACACGCCCATCACGACGTCCAGGCCCGCATCCTCGGCGATCCGGCGCGCCTCGTCGTTGATGATCCCGCTCTGGAGCCACAGAACCTTCGCGCCGGCCGCCACGGCGTCCCGGGCCACGTCGGGCGTGTACTCGGGCCGCCGGAAGACGTCCACCACGTCGACGGCCTCGGGCACCTCCCGCAGCGACGGGTAGCTCTTCTCGCCCAGGACCTCGCGTTCGTTGGGATTCACGGGCACCACCCGGTAGCCCTTGGACTGGAGGTACGCGGCGATGCGATACGAGGCGCGCCGGGGGTCGGACGACAGGCCCACGACGGCAACGGTCCGGGCGTTCCCCAGGAGCGCGCGGAGCTCCCGATCGCTGGGGGCGTACGGCACGGCCTCTCGGGCGGGCTGGGCGGTCATGGCGACTCCTGTCGATCCTTTTGATCCCACATCCGGTACACCTCCAGGAACTCGTGGAGCATCCGGCCGGTCGCTCCCCAGATGACGTGCCCGTCCACCTCGTAGACGAACCCCCGCCAGGTCTGGCCCTCGCGGGTCCACTCCACCTCCGCCTCCACCTCGTCCAGCACCCGAACGGGGACGCGGAAGACCTCCGCGATCTCGTCGGGGTTGGGCGTCAGGGTGGGCGCCTCCTCCAGCGCGCCGACGAACGCCGTCACCCAGAACCCCGTGGTGTAGGTCGAGATCGGCTCCAGCGCGCCCAGGACCTCCACCGCGTGTGGGGACAGGCCGAGCTCCTCCTCGGCCTCCCTGAGGGCGGTGGCCAGCAGATCGCCGTCCCCCGCGTCGTGCATGCCGCCGGGAAACGAGATCTCGCCCGGATGCCGCCGCAAATCGGCCGTCCGCCGGGTGAAGATGACCTCCGGCTCCTCGCCCTCGACCAGGGGGACCAGCACCGCGGCGGGCCGGCCGGGCCCCGGCGCGGCGCTGCCTCGGGCCGGGTGCAGCGACGAGCGGAGCCGCTCGCGAAGGGCATCGGAAGTACGCATGGGGACTCCATCCATGGTAGCCGAGGGGCGGCGATTGCCTCTCGGCAGCGGGTCAGAACAACCCCTGGAGCAGCCCACCGTCCACGGACAGCATCGCCCCGGTCACGTAGGAGGCGCGTTCGGACGCCAGGAACGCCACGACGTCGCCGAGCTCGGGCGGCTGGCCCAGGCGGCCCATGGGAACGGCGGCGGCC
>JALYLZ010000027.1 GCA_030774015.1 Actinomycetota bacterium
CCCACACATTTCCGGGTCGTCGCTGTCGGCCCAGGCGCGCTACGGGGCGGGCGTGCGTGAGATCTTGGAGTGCTGGTTCGAGGAGCGCCCCATCCGAGAGGAGTACCTCATCGTCGATGGCGGGAAGTCGGCGGGGACTGGTGCACACTCCTACAGCGCCGGCAACGCCACCGGCGGTTCAGATGAGGCAGCGCGCTTCAAGGAATGACGGGGACCGCGGTGGCCGATGAACGCGGGGGGGCTACTCCCTCGCAGCGCTCGGGTCCGCAGGACGACAAAGCGGAGGAACCTGGGCCGCGGGCTCTGCGGGGGGACGGCGATCGGGCACCGAGGCAAGGCTGCATGTAGAGGCCAAAACGAAGGGGGGAAATGGCTGCGGAGACGACGTATCCGCTCGTGGACCGGAATGCGGAAGCCGCTCCCGCGGACACGATCACCGATCGCGTGAACCCGGCTGGCCCGACAGGTTCCATGACGATCCGGTCACCTTCAACGAAGACCAGCAGGACATCCCCCTTCCGGAGACTCAGCGCCGCAAGCGCCTTCGCGCTCACCGACGACGTCGGAGTCCACCACGATTCACCTGCCTGGGTCGTTCAGCACCGTCGGCTGCGCCCGCCCGTTACTTCTTCTCAGCCTCGAAGTAGGGGTTCGTGCCGCTCGCGTGGTCCGTGACGTCAAGGACCCTGGTGATCTCGGGAACGAGCTCCTTGATCGCGACCTCGATCCCCTGGCCGAGCGTCACGGTGGCCATGCTGCAGCCCTGGCAGCCCCCGCTCAGGCGGAGGTATGCGGTTCCCTCCTCGACGCCGACGAGCTCGGCGTGGCCTCCGTGCGCCGCGATGCTCGGGTTGATCTGGCGGTCCAAAACCATCATGACCCGCTGCGCGACGTCGCCGCCGAGGTCCGCCTTCAGCGTCTCCGGAGGACGGCTGCCGACGGCCGGGCTGCGCGGGCCGGCCGGCATGATCGGCAACTGGGTCCCGATGGTTGGCCGAGGGCGGTTCGGGTTGTCGATGACCCAGCCCTCGCGGTCGGCCTCGACGAAGTCGATGATGGCGCCGCGGAGCTTCTCGAGGCTCTCCCGCGGGACGACGACGGCCAGGTCGCCGTAGTGCAACACCGCTTCGGCCGGCGTCACCGCCTCGCGGAGCTGGAAAGACATGTCGTAGGCGTAATCGCCGCGCTCGACGCCGGTCACGGCCACCCGGAGCACGAGCCGCTCGGGCTGCGGGTCGTCGTCCCGGAGCTCTACGAACTTTCCGAGGGCCATCTTCGTGATCGTGAACCCGTCGAGCGCCGGATCGTGCTCGCTCATCTCATGACCTCAGCCGCCGATCCCGGCCACCGTGGGATGGCCGCTCGTGGCTAGGATACAAGAGTGCCTCGGTTGCTCCTCCTGCTGCCCACCTCGACCTATCGCGCGGCCGATTTCCTGGAGGCGGCTCGCGTGCTCGGCGCGGAGGTGATCGTCGCCTCCAACCACCGGCAGGCCCTTGCCGGCGTGATGGGCGAGCGAGCACTCAGGGTGGACTGCAGGCGGCCCGAGGCGGCCGCGGACATGATCGTCGACATCGCCCGGCGGAAGCCGCTCGATGCCGTGGTCCCGGTGGACGATCAGGGTGTGCTGGCCGCCGCGCTCGCCGCGCAGCGTCTTGGCCTGGCGCACAATCCACCCCTGGCGGCGGCGAGGAGCCGCGACAAGGCGGCGATGCGGGAGGCGCTCGGGGCCGCCGCCGTACCCCAGCCCGAGTACCGGGTCGCCGGGCCCGACGCCGACGTCGCCGCGCTGGCCGTGGAGGTGGGAGTCCCGTGCGTCCTCAAGCCCGTCTCGCTGTCGGGCAGTCGCGGTGTGATCCGCGTCGACGATCCAGCGGACGCCGGCGCGACGGCCGCACGGATCAGGGCGATCCTGGCCGAAGCCGGCGAGGACCCCGGCGGGCCGCTCGTCGTCGAGCGCTACATCCCCGGCCTGGAGGTCGCCGTCGAAGGCCTGCTGCGGGGCGGCGCCCTCGAGATCTTGGCGGTGTTCGACAAGCCGGATCCGCTCGAGGGTCCGTACTTCGAGGAGACGATCTACGTGACACCGTCTCGGCTGGCGCCCTGGACACTCGAGGTGATCACCCGAGCCACGGCCGACGCCGCGGCGGCGCTCGGCCTCGTCGAGGGGCCGATCCACGCCGAGCTCCGCGTTGACGGGGAGCGCGCGTGGGTGCTCGAGCTGGCCGCCCGTTCTATAGGCGGGCTGTGCTCGCGGTCGCTCCGGTTCGGGATCGGGGTCAGCCTCGAGGAGCTCATCCTTCGTCACGCGCTCGGCCTTCCCGCGGACGACCTGAGGAGGGAGTCGGCCGCCTCCGGAGTGATGATGCTCCCCATCCCCAGGGCGGGCGTGCTCCAGGGGGTGCGCGGGCAGGACGAGGCCCGAGCCGTCCCGGGGATCGCCGGGCTCGAGATCACGATTGCACCCGGCCGGGCCGTCGAGGCGCTCCCGGAGGGCGACCGGTATCTCGGCTTCCTGTTCGCGCGAGCTGGCACGCCGGAGGAGGTCGAGGGCGCGCTGCGGGCGGCGCACAGCCAGCTTGAGATCGTCATCGCTGGGTCGATGGGATGAGGGTCGGCAGCCATCTGCTGAGGGCTACCGTGCCTCGAAGATTCGCTCCCGCAGTCGCGAGGTCAAACCGGAGCCGGTCAATTCGAATCGAGGAGTCCAGCGATCTCGTCCAGGGACCACACGTGATCCGCGATGCCTGCCGCCATCGCCGGGGTCCGAGAGGAGGGCCTGGCGAGCGTGTCGAGCAGCCTGGCGAAATTGTAGTGCATGAAGTGGAGGCTCACTGTCGCCGCCAGGTTCTCCACCCTCGTGGAGAGCGCGTTGCTGAGCCGGGTCATGCTCCGCATCCCCATCCGCATCGTGAGGCTCTGCCTCTCGACGTGGCCGGCGGAGATGTGTCCGGGATCGGGGTCGCCCGTGATCCTGCGAACCTCCCTCCCGAGAGACCTGGCCATGCCATGGCGCTCCTCGTTCTCGCCTCGAGTCGCCCCATACAGCTCGATCAGTCGTGCGTAGTCGATCCCTGAGCCGACCGCCTCGTCCACCCCGTACAGGAACGCGTTGCGCCCATCGGTGGTCAGTTGGACCCGGTGCGCGAGCCGAGCGGCGAGGCCCTGCACGAAATAGATGGCGTCCTCGGAGGTCCGCTGGCCGATCAGCCACGCCGGAACGAGCTTGGCGTCGGCGTCCAGGGCGACCCAGGTCCAGACGTCCTCCCTCTCGTCGTGCCCGTCGCATGGGAGGTGCCCCTTCCTCGTCCGGGCGAAGGTCCACATTTCTTCCACACGGACCCGCCTACAAGGTAATTCGCGCATGACCTGATCCTGATACTCGGAACAGGCCGAGCCGAGATCGGCAAGGAGCTTCTCCACCGTTTCCCTGGCGGCTGCGGTCATGCGGGCCGTGGTCTGGAGGCTCGTGCCTTCCACCAGGCACTCGGTGATCCGAGCCCGTTTCTCGGTGGACAGCCTCTTGATGCTGATCACCCTGCGCGAGCGGTCGGGCTCGGTCGACTCCCGGTCAGCGTGCTGCGGGGCGCTTGGGGCGATCTCTCCGACCGCTTCGGGGCCCACGGCTTGTGCGCCCGCGCCTTCTCCCCCTCGAGACCTCCCCGCCGGCCCGCCTCGACGGCGGCTGCCCGCATGTGACCGACTGGGTTGGGACGGGATCTCTTCGCCCGTTGCCTCCGAGACGAGGGCGGCCGCAAGCGCGTTGATGTCCCGGGGGCGCTTCCTCGAGCGGTCAGGCATGGACTCAAGATAGCGCGAAGCTGTTCCGGGCCGGCCCTTGGGCTGGGGCATGGACCGGGAACTGCCGCTCGGCACGGTGAAGTCCCGGTGCCTCCTCGGGATGCGCCGCCTTCGTGCGGCTCTAGTGTGGATGAACGGTAGCGACGAGCCGTGGGCGTCGGCCTGGCGATCTGACTCGTGGTTCAACTGGCGAGGCATCACCTCACGGCGTGTCAGATTGCCAGGCCGAGGGCTCTCCTGTAGAAAGGGCCCGCTCCCATGGCCGAGAGCACGCGTCGACGCCTTTCCCTTCCCGAGGCGAGTACAGAGGGAATCATGGGGTTCCTGGGCCGCGACATGGCGCGGCCTCCTGCTCATGACCGGGTCGCCACCGTCTTGCAGTGGGAGGGCATTGTGCTGGATCCCGTCGGCGCGACCGTGGCCATCATCACGCTGGAGGTCTGGTGGTCATGTATCCGCCCGGGCGCGGTAGTTTCTGGGGAGTCTGGCCACGGGTGGAGGTCTCGATGACGGATGAGATGACTGCCGATGAAGTGCGGGGATTTCTCGGTCTCAAGGCCCACGCGACGTGCGGATTCGTCGCCGAGACGTACCGGAGCGACGAGCGGATCGCGCCGGGAGGGCTCGAAGCACCGTTCGCGGATGGGCGGCCGCTCGGCTCCGCCCTGTACTTCCTGGTGACCCGGGACGCGCCGGTTCGCCTGCACCGGATTCGCAACCACCAGCTGTATCACCGGTACCTGGGGGACCCCCTCGAGGTGGTACTGCTGTACCCGGACGGGACGACGGGCCGCGAGATCGTGGGACCGGATCTCCGCCATGGGCACAAGCTTCAGTTGCTCATCCCCGGGAACACGTTCCATGCCGCCCGGCTGGTGCCGGAGGGGAGCTGGTTCCTCGGGGCGAGCACGGAGTGGCCCGGCGTGGAGCCGCCCGACGTGGAGCTCGGAGACGTGGACCAGCTCTCACGGTCCTACCCCGAGGCCGCTGAGACGCTCCGCTCGTTCAGATAGCTT